>JABWBL010000307.1 GCA_013360535.1 Planctomycetaceae bacterium | reverse complement strand
GCACCGCCGGACTGCGGTCCTGCAGCCCGCCGAGAATCGTCTCGGCGATGCGCCAGCGCAGGTCGGCGTCGGTCTCGCGCGCCAGCGTGAGCCCGAGCTCGCGCAAGGCCTCCCGCCGCTCGTTCACGTCGTCGGACATCGAGGCGAGCGCGAGCCACTCCGCCGTCGAGCGCTGGGTCACGAGGCGCTTGGGGATCCAGCCGTGCTTGTCGAACACCACCCACAGCGGGCGCGACGGCGCGGGCAGTTCGAAGCTCTTGTTGCGCTGGTCGACCGTGACGCGTGTGGTCCGAGCGCCGAGCTGGTCCCGCACCTCGAGGTCGACCGGCACCGTGAACACCGCCGGCGTGCCGTCGGCGGAGAGCTGCGCCTGCTTGACGTCGACGCGCACGACGCCGCGCGCCTCGTTCCATTGCCAGCTCACCTCGAACTCCGGATAGCCGGGCTTGAAGAACCACTGGTCGAAGAAGAGCTGCAGGTCGAGCCCGCTCGCGCGCTCCATCGTCCGGCGGAAGTCGTCGGTCACGACGGGGCGCCCACGGTGTTCCGCGACGTAGCGGCGCAGGCCGCGGAAGAACACGTCGTCGCCAAGCTGGAAACGCAGGAGGTGCAGGCGACTCGCCGCACCTTGGTAGGCCTGTCCGCCGCGCGTGAACAGGTCGAACGGCTCGCGGTACGTGCTCCACACGTGCGGACGCCGCAGCGCGCCGACATCCGACGCCGTGTAGAAGTCCTGCACGTCGCGCACCGCCGCGCGGAAGTCGTCGACGCCGCGCGAGCTCTCGCGGTAGAGCAGCTCAGCGTAGGTGGCGAAGCCTTCGTTGAGCCAGACGTGCGACCAGTCGGCGCACGTGATCAGGTTGCCGAACCACTGGTGCGCGGCCTCGTGCGCGATCAGGCCCGTCGCGTCGTAGTCGAGCTGGCCACGCGGGTCGCCGACGCAGGCGTCGGTGAGCGTCGTCGCGGAGATGTTCTCCATGCCGCCGTGCGGATAGTTGCCGACGCAGGCCTGCGAGTACTTCTCGTAGGGGTAGCGCGTGCCCGCGAGCTCCGAGAAGAAGTCGAGGATCTGCGGCGTGTCGGCGAACGTGCTCTCGAGCCACGGCTCGAGCTTCTCCGGCGCGAGGAAGCTGAGCGGCACGTCGTTCCACTGGTCGCGCAGCTCGACGAGCTCGCCCGCGACGAGCGTCGTCAGGTAGGCGGGATGCGGCGTCGCCATGCGCCACAGGTCGACGGTCCCCCCCGTTTCCGTCGGTCGCGACTCGATGCGCTCGCCCGCGGCGACCGAGATCCAGCCGCGTGGCAGTTCAACGCGCAGCTCGCTCGTGGCGCGTTCCGCAGGCTCGTCCCAACACGGGAACCAGGCGGCCGAATCCTCGCACTGGCCCTGCGTGTACACGTGCGTGGGGAGCTCGCCCCGCGCGCCGACGAAGTGCATGCCGCGCCGCGGCTGCGCCGAGTAGCGCACGACGAGCTCGTGGCTCGTGCCGGGTGCGAGCGCACGCTCGAACTCGACGCGCAGCTCGCGCGCGGAGCTCTCGAAACCCAGCGCGCGGCCGTCGCCGTCGGTCACTCCGGAGATCGCGAGGTCGTGGGCGTCGAGCACCAGCTCGCGCAGGGACGTCTCCAGCGGATGGAAGCGGATGCGGCAGCTTCCGGAAATGCTGCGCGCCTGCGGATCGAGCCGGAGGTCGAGCGTGTAGTGCTCAAAATCGACGGGCGCGACCCGTGGCACGTGCGCCGCGAGCGGCGGGATGTCGAGCGGCGCGAGCCTCGGCGCCGCACAGGCGGCGACGCCGAGCCCCAGCACGATCGAGAGGAGATGGCGCAGCTGTCCGTGCATGCTTCGCGGGCGGATTCGAGGGTGAGCGAAGTCGGCGTACGTGCGCAAGCGCGTTCGACTCAGGGGGCGAGCTCGAAACGCGGCGCCGGCTTGGCCTTCGGATCGACGCCGTGGTGCACGACCACGCGCACGCGCGGAGGCTGGGCCGTCGCGACGACCTCGAGCTCCGCCGTGCCGCCTTCGCCGAGCGTCTTGGCGTTGTCGCGCATCGACGTCAGCTGCGCCGCGAGCGCCGCGAGGAACTCGTCGGCGTCCTGCTGCGTATCCCACACGGTCTCCCACTGCAGGAAACGCGCGTCACCCTTCGCGAGCAGCGCCACGCGGTCTCCGCCCCAGCCCTTCGCCGCGTCGGTCGTGAAACGCAGGCCGAGCATCGCCATCGGGTTCGACATGTCGACGCCGCCGCGCTTGGCCGGCGGCAGCGTGAGGATCGCGGTGTACAGCTCGCCGAAGGTGTCCTCGCGCAGGACCTTCCATTCCGCGGGCACGGAACCCGCAGCGAGCGCCAGCCGCTTCGGCAGGTCGCGCTTCGACTCGTCCCAGTACTTCTCCGGATGCAGCACCATCTCGCACGAGGCCGGCGGGTTCTTGAACGCACGCTCGACGTCCGCCGTCGGCGCGCTGCCCATCTGCGCGCTCTTCCAGTCCTCCTTGCGCTGCAGGAAGCTCGCACCGACGAGGTAGTTGCCGACGAGCGGCTTCCACAGCCACTGCGGCGCCGTATCGAAGACGCCCTTCATCATGTCGGCGGCGCCGGTGGCGTCGAGCTCGGCCATGTGCTCGATCTGCCAGCGATTGCCGACGATCGTCGCCGAGCCTTCGACGACGCCCCAGTAGGCGAGCTGCGCGTCGGTGTCCTTGCCGAGGCCCGCGAGGATCGTGTCGATGCCCCACAGCTGGTCGTCGAGCGCGTGGGCGAGCTCGTGCGCCATCGTCATGCGCGCCAGCCCGACCGGACACGTGTCCATCAGGCTGAACGAATCCGAGTCGGGGTCGTAGAAGCCGACCACCTGACGCTCGAGGATGCGCATCGTCTCCGCCATCACGTCCATGTCGCGCGGCACGACGCCGAGCAGCTTGGCGATCGTGGTGTCGGCGCTCAACTTCTCCGGCGTCTCGGTCTTCTCCATGCGCTCGACCGCGTACTTGCGCAGGTCGGCCTTCGACGCGAGCTGGACCTTCACTGCCGAAGGGAACTTCTGCCCGCGCAGCCGCTCGATGTCGAGCTGGATCTCGCGCGCCGTCGCCTCGAGCTTCTCCTGCGTCCACGTGGACTGGGCGGCGGCTTCCTGCGGTACGGGCGACGTGACGAGCTGCGCGGCGAGGACCAGCGAGAGGGTGGGCAACATGCGCGCAGGGTAGCGAATCGCCGCGGAAAACGCCGGAGCGCCGTTTGCGCTGGCGGGCTCCGCTCGTCACGATTTGCGCTTCCAGAACGGAGACCGGATCCATGACGAGCACCACCCAAGCCACCAAGCCCATCGCCCCCGTCGACCTCGCCGCCGAACGCGCCGAGCTCGGCCCCGCGCTGCAGGAAGCCGTGCTGCGCACGCTCGAGTCGGGCAAGTACGTGCTCGGGCCGGAGGTCGAGGCGCTCGAGCGCGACTTCGCGAAGCTGCACAGCGTCGCGCACGGCGTCGCGGTCGGCACCGGAACCGATGCGCTCTGGCTCGGACTGCTCGCCCTCGGCGTCAAGCCCTGCGACGACGTCGTGACGAGCCCGTTCACGTTCTTCGCCTCGGCCGCGTCGATCGCGCTGATCGGCGCGAAGCCCGTGCTCGCCGACGTCGACTACGACACCGCGCTGCTCGATCCCGCCAAGGCGCGCGCGGCCGTCACGCCGCGCACCACCGCGATCCTGCCTGTGCACCTGTACGGCCACCTCGCCGACATGAAGGCCTTCCGGGCGTTGTGCGACGAGAAGAAGCTCGCGTTGCTCGAGGACGGCGCGCAGGCCCACGGCTCGCGCCGCGACGGGTACGCCTGCGGCACGCTCGGCGACGCGGGCACGTTCTCGTTCTACGTGACGAAGAACCTCGGCGCGGCCGGTGAAGGTGGCATGGTGCTCACGCAGCGCGCGGACGTCGCGAAGAACCTGCGCGAGCTGCGCGACCACGGATCGCCGACGAAGTACGTGCACGCGCGCATCGGCACGAACTCGCGCCTGCAGGCCATCCAGGCCGCGATCCTCAACGTGAAGCTGCCGCACCTCGAGCGCTGGAACGAGCGCCGCCGCCAGCTCGCGGCACGCTACGGCCGCAACCTCGCGGGCTCGAAGGTGATCGCGCCGCTCACGCTCGCTTCCGGCACCACGCACACCTACCACCAGTACACCGTCCGCATCCGCGGCGAGCGCTCGCGGGATGCCGTCGCGGCCGCGCTGTCGGCGAAGCAGATCTTCGCGGGCGTGCACTACCCCAGCCCCGTGCACCTGCAGGAAGCCGCGAAGCCCTGGGGCTACGGACCGGGCGACTTCCCCAACGCCGAGCGCCTCGCGCGCGAGGTGTTGTGCCTGCCCGTGCACCCGTTCCTCTCCGATGCGGACGTCGACCGCGTCAGCGAGGCGCTGCTCGAGGCCGCGGGCGCCTAGGAAATCCCTTCCGGCCCGGAACTCGCTCCAACGGCCCCGTGGCCTCCGCCGCGGGGCCGATTTCGTGGGTGCAGCGCCATTTTGGGCCGCGGATCGCCCGAAAGAGGCCGTCGCGGGCCCCCCGCCCGTTCGCTTGGTCCCCACCCATGCTCCCGGCTCGGCTCCCCTGATCGCGCTCGCGGTGCGCAGCACCGTGGTGTTCCCGCGTTCCGTCGCGACCCTCGACGTGCATCGCAAGGAGAACCTGCGCGCGCTCGACGAACATCCCGAAGGTGACGCTCCGATCGTCGCGTTGCCGCTCGCGGACCTCGAAGGGGAGACCACGCCGGCGAAGCTCGCGCGCATCGGCACGTTGTGCCGCGTGCTCGACACGACGCGCCTGCCCGACGGCTCGCGGCGCGTGGTGTTGCAGGGTCTGCGGCGCGTCGCACTGCGCTCGATCGACGACTCCGCCGGGTTCTTCGCGGTCACGACCGGCGAGGTCGAGGTGCCGCCGCAGGACGAGGCGCGGCTGC
>JABWBL010000306.1 GCA_013360535.1 Planctomycetaceae bacterium | reverse complement strand
GGCGCGACGGTCGCCGAAGGCGTGACCCGGCTCGAAGGCGAGCTCGAACGCGTCGCGACGCTGGCGCTCGACGCCCGCGGGGAGTGCGAGTGGCCGATCGAGCTCGTCCCCGGCGTCGACGAGCCCGGTGCGGAGCGCTGGTACCAGATCGCGCTGCTCGACTCGCAACGTGGCGACGGGCTCGTGCTCACGAACGTCGTGCGCGCGCGCGTGTGTCGGTAAGTCGCGGGTCACTCGCGAAGTTTTTCCGGGATCACCTGCGACCGCGGGCAGTGCCCGAGCGTCGTTGGTTTCCGGCGGAGTGCCCTTCCGCGGAACACCACCACGCACAGCCCACGGAGCCCAAGGCCATGCACTACGACTTCAGCCAGATCCAGGACATCGAATCCTTCGTGTCGATTCCCGAAGGTCCTTACTACTGCCGCGTCGCCGAGGTGCGCGAGGGCGTGTCGCGCGATGGCAGCCCGCGCTGGAACCTGCGTCTCGAAGTCTCGCGCGGCGAGTACGCAGGCCGCACCGCCGGCTGGGACAGCCTGACGTGGAGCGAGCGTGGCATCCGGCGTGTCAAGCGCGTGCTCGAGTCGCTCGGCCTCGACGTGCGTGGCTCGCTCGACGTCGAGCCCGCCGACCTGCTCAACCGCGAGGCCCACGTGCAGTTCGAGCCGGAAGAACGCGAGGATCCGCTGACCGGTCGGCGTTCGGTGCGCCTGCGCGTGCCCTACGCCGGCTTCGCTCCGGTGCTCGGCGAGGACGGTGGTGCCGCGCGCCGACCGGCGTGAGAGCTCGTGAGGAAGACAGGACGCGAGCGCTCGGGATGCTTGTTGCGTCCCTCGCCTGCGCTGGTCCGCGACGTTGAACGGCCGCTGCAGGTCGGCCAAACTGCCGCCCATGAGCGCCTCGAGCCCTGTTCCGCAGTTCTCCAAGGACGAGATCGAAGACTGGCTGCGCGTGGCCCACGCCGCCGCTCAGCTCGCCTACTCGCCCTACTCCAACGTGCGGGTCGGCGCGGCGCTCGTGGGCGCCGACGGCCAGGTCTACTCGGGCTGCAACGTCGAGAACGCGAGCTACGGCCTCACGATCTGCGCCGAACGTTCGGCGATCACGCGCGCCATCGTCTCCGGCGAGCGGCGCTTCCGTGCGATCGCGATCGCCACCGATCGCCCGCACGCCCTGTTTCCCTGCGGCGCCTGCCGTCAGGTGCTGGCCGAGTTCGCGCCGGACCTGCCGGTGTTCACGCAGGGCCGCGCGAGCGAGATCGCGCGCTCGACACTCGCCGAGCTCCTGCCCAAGGCGTTTCTGCCCAAGGACCTGCGCTGACCACCATGACCTCCGGGGATGCTTCGAAGCTCGCCGCGAGCGAGGGTGCCTCCGCACGTGCAGCCCAGCTGCGCGCGGAGCTCGCCCGCCACGACCACCTGTACTACGTCCTCGCCAAGCCCGCGCTGAGCGATGCCGAGTACGACCGCCTGTTCCGCGAGCTCGCGGAGCTCGAGCGCGCGCACCCCGAGCTCGTCACGCCCGACAGCCCGACGCAGCGGGTCGGCGCGCCGCTCCCTGAAGGCCAAGGCTTCGAGAAGCGTCGCCACGAAGTGCCGATGCTCTCGATCGACAGCCTCTTCTCGGAAGAAGAGGTGCGCGACTTCGAGCAGAAGATCCGGCGCTTCCTCTCGCTCCCCGAGGGCGAGCCGCTCGACTGGGTGGTCGAGCCCAAGTTCGACGGCGCGAGCGCCTCGCTCACTTACGTCGACGGCGTGCTCGTCCGCGGCCTCACGCGCGGCGACGGCGAGTTTGGCGAAGACGTGACGGCAAACCTGCGCACGTTGCGCAACGTGCCGCTGCGGCTGTTCGAGGGCGAGCGCAAGGCGCCGACCTTGCTCGAGGTGCGCGGCGAGGTGCTGATCGAGCGCGAGGCCTTCGCGCGCTTCAACGAACAGCGTGTCGCCGCCGGTGAGGCTCCGCTCGCCAATCCGCGCAACGCCGCGGCGGGCGCCATCCGGCGCAGCGATCCGACGGAAGTCGCGCGGTATCCGCTGGTGTTTCAGCCGTGGGCCGTCGTGCGCATCGAGGGCGTGCGTTTCGAGACCTACTGGGAAGCGCGGACGGCGCTCGACACGTGGCACTTCCCGGTCAACCGCTGGGCGGAGCGCGCGCAGGGTCTCGAGGCCTGCCTCGCATGCCACGCGCGGCTCGAGAAGCAGCGCAGCGAACTGCCCTTCGACGTCGACGGCGTTGTCGCCAAGCTCGATCGGCTCGACCTGCGCGAGCGCCTCGGCACGACGGCGCGCTCGACCCGCTGGCAGTACGCGCACAAGTTCCCCGCTAACGAAGCGACCAGCACGTTGCGCGCGATCGAATGCCAAGTCGGTGCGCTCGGCCGCATCACGCCGCGTGCGCACGTCGATCCGGTCGAGATCGGCGGTGTCGTCGTGCGCCACAGCACGCTGCACAACGCCGACCACGTGCGCGCGCTGGGGGTGCGCATCGGCGATCGCGTGCTGCTGCACCGCGCGGGTGACGTGATCCCGCAGGTGACGGGCGTGGCGGAGCCCGCGGGCGGTGCGGAGCCGGCCGACTGGCGCGAGCGAGTGCCCGAATCGCTGCGCCGCGGCGATGGAATCGCGAAGGGCACGCTCTGGCAGTGGGGCGCGGGGTTCGAGATGCCCGAGCGCTGTCCGGACTGCGACACCGCGCTCGTTCAGGAAGGCAAGTTCTGGCGCTGCCCCAACCTCTACGGCTGCCGCACGCAGATCGTCGGTCGGACCCTGCTCGGCACGCGCCGTGGCGCGCTGGAGATCGACGGCCTCGGCGAGCGCATGGTCGAGCAGCTGCACGACGCCGGGATGCTGCGCGGCCTCGCGGACCTGTTTCACCTCGACGGGCGGCGCGCGGAGCTGGTCGACCTCGATCGCTGGGGCGAAAAGACCGTCGCCAACCTGCTCGAGCAGATCGAGCGCGCGCGGCACCCGAGCTTCGAGCGCTTCCTGACCTCGCTCGGCATTCCCGACATCGGCGGCGCGACGGCGCGCTCGCTCGCTCTGCACTTCGCGACGCTCGACGAGCTGCAGAGGGCGAGCGCCGACGAGCTCCAGCACGTCGAAGGCATCGGGCCGGAGAGCGCGGCCAGCCTGCGCGCGTGGTTCGACGCCGAGTCCAACCAGGCGCTGCTCCAGCGTTTCTTCGCCGGCGGCGTCGTCCTCGAGTACCCACGGCCGATCGTCGCGGGGGAGGGCCCCTTCGTGGGCAAGACGGTCGTGTTCACGGGCACACTGGCTGGCTTGGGCCGCGCGGAGGCGAAGAAGCTCGTCGAGACGCTCGGCGGCAAGGTGGCTTCGGCGATCAGCGCCAAGACGCACTTCCTCGTCACGGGCGAAGGGGGCGGCTCCAAGCGTGCCAAGGCGGCCGAGCTCGGGATCACGGTCCTCGACGAGCCGGAATTCCTCGCGCTGGCCGGTCGAACGCCTCCGCCCGCCACCTGAACGGCGCCGTCAACGCCGCGCCCCATGGGTTTTCGCGCAGGCGTGGGCTACCCTGCGAGTCGCGAGAAGCTCATGAACGGCAACGAAACCACGGGTGAAGCGGGCAAGAGCCCGCAAGAGGACGGCACTCCGACCGAGCCGTTCCGCCTGCCCGAGGGCTTTGCCGACGACGCGACGGCGGAGCTCGTGCGGCGCGCCAAGGATGGGGATGCGGAGGCGCTCAACCAGCTCTTCGCGCGCTACAACGCGATGATGGTCGAGGTCGCGCGCCGGCGCCTCGGCCCGAACCTGCGCCTGCGCGAGGACGCCGACGATCTGGCGCAGACGACCTTCCGCGAGGCGCAACGCGACTTCAAGAAGTACGAGTACCGCGGCGAGCAGGCGCTCGTGCGCTGGCTCGTGCAGATCCTGCAGAACAAGATCCGCGACCGGGCCGAGTACTGGGGCGCCTCCAAGCGCAATCCCGGCCGCGTCGTGTCGCTGGACGCCAACTCCGGCGACGAGGACAAGCCGCGGCTCGATCCGAGCTCGCACGACCTGTCGGTGACGACGCAGGTGCAGCGCAAGGAGAGCTTCAGCTACCTGCGCAAGGGCCTCGAGCAGCTCAACCCCGAGTACCGTCAGGCGATCACGCTGGTGTTCTTCGAGGGCAAGACCCTGCGGGAAGCCGGCGAGATCATGGGCGGCCGCACGGAAGATGCCCTGCGCATGATGCTGCGGCGGGCCGAGGCCAAGCTGCGCGAGATCCTGCGGACCTCGGTCGGGCGCGACTACACGGGCGAAGGCCCAGGCGCCTGAGCCGGACCTGTTTCCGGACCTCCCGGGCCTCCGGCGGGGGCTTGCCGAGCGCCGCTCGCGCCGCTATCTTCCTCGACCCACGTTGGGCCGCTAACTCAATCGGCAGAGTGCCATGTTCACAGCGTGGAAGTTACTGGTTCAAATCCAGTGCGGCCCACCATCGCTCCTCCCGCCGGCCTGACCGGGCGCGGGAGTCGAGCGCGACCGAGCTCGAAGCCGAACCGAGCTCCAAGCCGAACCGAGCTCGAAGCCGAGTCCGACAACGTGCGCTCCCGCTCCCTCCGCACGGCTTCCGTGAAGCACACCGGCCCCGCGTCCCGACGATCGGGAGGCGGGGCCGGCGCCAAGAGGAAACCCGGGGTCAGCTCGAGGCCTTGACGGCCTTCACCGCGGCGGTGAGCGCCGGAAGGACCTCGAAGGCGTCGCCGACGATGCCGTAGTCGGCGACCTTGAAGATCGGCGCCGCAGCGTCCTTGTTGATCGCGACGATGACCTTCGACGTGCGCATGCCGGCGAGGTGCTGGATCGCGCCCGAGATGCCGACGGCGATGTAGAGCTGCGGCGCGACCGTCTTGCCGGTCTGGCCGACCTGCTCGCCGTGCGAGCGCCAGCCGGAGTCGACCACGGCGCGCGAGGCACCGACCGCCGCGTTGCCGAAGGCGGCGGCGAGGTCCTCGACGATCTTGAAGCCCGC
>JABWBL010000305.1 GCA_013360535.1 Planctomycetaceae bacterium | reverse complement strand
ACTCCGGCGCGGGCAAGTCGACGCTCGTGCGGGCCGTGCTCGGGCTGGTGCCGGCGAAATCGGGCCGCGTGGTGCTCTCGCTGGCGCCGGAACGATCCATCGACGTCCATCGTGCCAGCGCCGCGGGCCTGCGCGGGGTCCGCAGGCAAATGGGCTTCGTGCCGCAGGATCCCGGCGCGAGCCTCAACCCGCGCCGGCGCGTGATCGAGACGCTGGAGGAGGTGCTCGTCGCCCACGGACTGGGGCAAGGCGACATCGCCACGCAACGCGCTCTGGAGAGCCTCTCCGAGGTCGGCCTCGAGCGTCGGCACGCCGTGGCGTGGCCGCACG
Organism: Planctomycetaceae bacterium; assembly: GCA_013360535.1. Taxonomy (GTDB): domain Bacteria; phylum Planctomycetota; class UBA1135; order UBA1135; genus F1-120-MAGs118. The sequence goes on along the minus strand of JABWBL010000305.1, from coordinate 4,645 downwards.
AGCTCTCCGGAGGCGAGCGCCAGCGTGTCGCCCTGGCCCGCGCGTTGATCGCGGGCCCGGCCCTGCTCGTCTGCGACGAGGTGCTCTCCGCCCTCGATCCGCTGGCCGCGCAGGCGCTGCTCGAGCGCCTCCGCCAGCTGGTCGAGGCGCGCCGTCTGGCCCTCCTCTTCGTGACCCACGACCTGCGCGCGGCCCGTTGCCTCGGCGGAGACCTCGCGCTGCTGCATCGAGGCCGGCTCCTTGAATGCGGCCCAGCCGCACAGGTGCTCGACCACCCGCAACACGAAGCCACCCGCGCGCTGGTCGGCGCGCACCGCCGACTCCACGGCCACTGAGCGCGACCCAACGCGTCGCGACCTCCGTTCAGGGAGCGGATCGCGATCGAGCGAGGTCGGAGCGACCGTCGCAATCGTTGATGGCGCAACGAGTTGCATGGGTGCTCGAACGCTTTCGAAAACACGACACAAGATTCGTCGAAAGCGTCTCAAGAGCGCGGAAAAACCCGGACGAATCAGGGGAGAACAACGCGCCGCTCGCGCGTGGGGACCCCTGATGAACACCAACGCCCACGTTTCCGCCATTTCCGGCGAATTCGCTCTTCGGACTCGTTCTGCCGCGACTACGCAGAAGGACCCGGCCACCGCCGTCGCCGAGCTCAAGACGCTCGCGCACCAGCCCGACGCGCGGCTCACGCTGTGCTTCGCGTCTTCCGGTTACGACCTCGACGCGCTGGCCGGGCATCTGGCGCGCGAGTTCGAAGGTCCGATCGTGGGCTGCACGACGGCCGGTGAGCTCGGCCCCGAGGGTCTGCAGCAGGGCGGGATCACGCTGGTCACGCTGGCGGGCGAGCTCGATGTCTCGATCCACTCGATCGACCTCGCGAGTCCAGAGGCCGCGATCCGCGCCATCGGCGAGGCCGCGCTGCAGCTGCCGCTTTCTCCCGATGGTTGTCGCAGCTTCGGCCTGCTGCTGGTCGACGGGCTTTCGCTCAAGGAAGAGCAGCTCGCGCTCGCGATCTACGAGGCGCTGCCCACGGTGCCGTTCGTCGGTGGTTCGGCCGGGGACGACTTGCGATTCGAGAGTACACACGTGCTCGTCGACGGCAAGTTCCGCAAGCACTGGGCCGCGTTCGCGCTCGTCAACTGCCCGACGCGCGTCGCGCCGATCAAGTTCCAGCACTTCGTTCCGTCCGAGCAGGTGCTGGTCGTCTCCGCAGCGGATGCCGAGCGCCGCATCATCCTGGAACTCAACGGCGAACCGGCGGCCACGCTCTACGCCAGACTGACGGGCGTGGGGGTCGAGGCGCTGAGCCCCGAGCACTTCTCGAGTCATCCGATCATCGTCGAGATGGGGGGCGAGAGCTACGTGCGCTCGATCGCGCGGGTGACCGATGGCGGCGGACTCGCGATGTTCTGCGCGATCGAGGAGGGCGTGGTCGTGACGATCGGAAGCGCGACCGAGCCGCTCGCGGCCGCGCGGGAAGCCTTCGAGCGCGCCCGCGCGCAGATCGGCGAGCCGGCGCTCGTCATCGGCTGCGACTGCATCCTGCGCAGGCTCGAGTTCCAGGGCTCGGGCCAGGTCGACGACATCGGCGCCCTGCACAGGCGCTTCAACGTCGTCGGCTTCAGCACGTACGGCGAGCAGTTCAACGGCGTGCACGTCAACCAGACGTTCACGGGCATCGCGATCGCGAGGGCCGTCGCGTGAAGGCCGGGCCCGAGGAGCATGTCGAGCATGCCGTGGAACGCATCGCGGAGCTCGAGCGCACGCTCGCCAGCCGCGACAAGACCATCGCCGCGCTCGTGAAGCGCGCGCGCGAACGACAGGCCAACGTGTCGACCGCCTTCGGCGCGGGGCAGGCCGCCGTCGCGCTGCACGCGACCGTGGAGCGCAAGACCGCCGAGTTGTGGGCGGCGAAGACGCGCCTCGAGGACGAGATCGCCGAGCGCAAGCGCTCCGAGCTGCTGCGCCAGCAACTCGAGTCCTCGCTGGCGGATTCCCAGCGGCTCGAGGCCATCGGGCGACTGGCCGCCGGCGTCGCGCACGAGATCAACACGCCGACGCAGTACGTCGGCGACAACATCCAGTTCCTGTCGCAGAACCTCGGAGCGATGCTCGAGGTGCTCGACGCGCTCCCGGCGCTGCTCGCGGGACACGCCGGGGACGCGGACACGCGCGACGTGCTGGAGAAGCTCGAGCGCATCGACATCGGCTTCCTCAAGGAGGAGGTCCCGGCCGCGCTCTCGCAGTCCCAGGACGGGGTGGCGCGCATCGCGAGCATCGTGCGGGCGATGAAGGAGTTCTCGCACCCCGGCACGAAGGAGTTCGTCGACTTCGACCTCAACCACGCGATCGAGAGCACGCTCACGGTCGGGCGTTCGGAGTGGAAGTACGTCGCGCAGGTCGAGCGCGACCTCGACCCGAACCTCCCGAAGGTTCCCTGCCTTCCCGGCGAGATCAACCAGGTGCTGCTCAACGTGCTCGTCAACGCCGCGCATGCCGTCAAGTCGCGCCTCTCGGTGGAGCGCGAGCGCCCCGGCGTGATCCGCATCGGCACGCGCGTGCGCGGCGGCTGCGTCGAGATCACGATCAGCGACAACGGCTGCGGCATCCCGAAAGAGCATTTCAAGCGCATCTTCGAGCCCTTTTTCACGACCAAGCCGGTCGGAACCGGAACGGGCCAGGGCCTCGCGATGGCGTGGTCGGTCGTGGTCGGCAAGCACGGCGGAGCGATCGACGTGACGAGCGAAGTCGGTCTCGGCACGACCTTCGTGCTGCGGCTCCCGATCCGGCGCCCCGAACCGGGCGGCGGGACCGTCACCGAAGGAGCGAAGGCATGAAGCGCATCCTGTTCGTCGACGACGACAGCCGCGTGCTCGCGGGCATCCGTCGGTTGCTCTACTCGCGCCGCGGGGAGTGGCGCATCGACTGCGTCGCGAGTCCGGTGCTCGCCATGGACCTGCTCGCGCGCGAGCACTTCCACGTCGTGATCAGCGACCTCCAGATGCCCGGCATCGACGGGGCCTCGCTGCTCGAGCACACGCAGCGCACTTGCCCGGCCGCGACCCGCATCGTGCTCTCCGGACAGGGGGATCCCGCCAGCGCCGCGCGTGTGGCCCGCGTCGCACACATGTTCCTCTCGAAGCCCTGCGGCGAGACCGCGCTCGTCGACGCGATCCAGCGGGCGCTCGAGGTGCAGGACCTGCTCGGTGATGAACGGCTGCGCGGAGTGGTCGGCGGCATCGGGGCTCTCCCGGCGGCGCCGCGGCTGTACCGCGAGCTCGAGGTCGCGCTCGCGGAGCAAGGTTGCGACCTCGACCGCGTCGCCGCGATCATCGAGTGCGACGCCGCGATCTGCGCCAAGGTCCTGCAGGTCGCGAACTCGGCCTTCTTCGGGGTCGCGAGCAAGGTCCACACCGTCCGGCAGGCGGTCGGTTACCTCGGGCTCGATTCGTTGCGCAGTCTCGTGCTGGTGGCCGAGGTGCAGCGCATGGCCGAGGGCGTCACGCTCGCCAGCGGCTTCGATCTCGACGAGTACCAGTGCCACTCGCTCGGCGTCGCGACGCTCGCGCGCGAGTTCGTGCACGGCAAGGAAGCCTGCGCGCTGGCCTTCACGGTCGGAATCCTGCACGACGTCGGAGAGCTCCTGCTCGCGTCCCACGCTCCGGCCGAGTACGAGCGCCTGCGTGCGGAACTCGCGGAGCACGAGCTGGAACGGCTCGCACCGGCCGAGACCCTGCCGCCTCAGGAGGTCCACGCGCGACTCGGCGCGGCCCTCCTTGCGATGTGGGGCTTGCCCGCGGCGATCGTCGACGCCGTGCGCCACCACCACGAGCTCGCGCCGGAACGCTCGACCGATCCGGTGTCGGCGGCCGAGGCGGTCGCGCTCTCCGAGTTCATCGAGCAGTCCCTCAAGGCGGGCCCCGGCGGGAAGCCGCTCGACGAGCTCGCCCGGATCGAGCTGCGCCTCGAGCGCCGCGGAGTGCACGTCGGCTCCCAGCGCCTGCGGGAGCACCTCGAGCTGACCGCCGGATCGCAGGACGTGCGCTAGCGCAGGTGCAGCATGCGACGAACCCCGCGAGTCCGAACCTGCGCGCACCGGAGGCCGGCATGAACGCCCAACGGGTCCTGCTCGTCGACGACGAGCCCAACGTGCTGAGCGCGCTCTCGCGCGGCCTGCGAGGCCGCTTCGAGATCGACGCCCTGACTTCCCCGCGCGAAGCGGAGCTGCGGCTGGCGAGCGCGGAGTACGCCGTCATCGTCTCCGACATGACGATGCCCGAGATGGACGGAGCGCAGCTGCTCGCGAGGGTGCGCGAGCTCGCGCCGGACACGGTGCGCGTGATGCTCACGGGCAACGCCGACCAGGGCACCGCCTCGCGCGCGATCAACGAGGCCGGCGTGTTCCGCTTCGTCACCAAGCCCTGTTCCGCGCTCGATCTCGCCTGCGTGATCGAGGCCGGCATCCAGGCCTTCCACAACGCGCGCAGCGAGCGCCAGCTGCTCCAGCAGACGCTCGGCGGCGCCGTGCAACTGATGACCGAAGCGCTGGCGGTGCTCGATCCGCAGGAATTCGGCCGCGCGGCGCGTGCGCGGGAGACCGCCGGGGCGATCGCCCGCCGGCTGCGTGTCGAGCGCGCGTGGG
>JABWBL010000304.1 GCA_013360535.1 Planctomycetaceae bacterium | reverse complement strand
GAGCGCCCCGACGGGCCGTGGCTCGCGGCCTTCGCGCTCGCGGTGCCCGGCTTCCTGTTCGTGCTCCCGTGGCTCGGCCTGCACGAGACCTACATCGAGCGCAGCGCGATCACGGCGCTGCCGTTCGTGCTGCTGTGGATCGGCGCGGGCCTCGCCGACGTCGGAAGCCGACTGCGCACCGGAGTCGGGGCGCTCACGGTCGCCGTGGTGCTCGCGAGCCTGACGACGCTGTTCCGTTTCCAGCACGAGCGCTGGACGGTCTACAAGCCCAACCCCGACTGGGCCTCCGCCGCGGCCTACCTCGGCGCCGAGATCGACGCCGGCGTGAGCGACCGTCCCATCTTCACGTCGAAGCCCAACCCGCGCTCGCTGTGCTACTACGACGGTCGCATCCAGGACCTCAAGAACCTCGAGCCCGCGGCGGAGCTCGGCGCGCTCGGTGGCAAGGTGCGCGCGCGCTTCGGAGCGAGCTTCGGCGCCTGGGCCGAACGCACGTTCACGGAGTTCGAGCGCCAGAAGGCAGAGCTGCTCGCCGGAGCGAAGCTGCTCGTGTTCCGCGCCGGCGACGGCACGGTCGCGTCGCTCGACCCGCGCGCCAAGATCGGCGACGGCGTCTTCTACCTGATGCGCAACCACTGGCACCCGCCGGACGACACGACGGTCGAGCGCCTCGTCGCGAGCCCCGAGGTCGAGGTGCTCGAGACCAGGGCCTTCTCCGGCGTCACCGTGTGGAAGGCGCGGCTGCGATGAGGAAGGACGCGCCGACCGAAAGCGCGAGCGCTCCCGAACTCTCCCTCGTGATCGCGTGTTACCGCGAGGAGGGCCACCTGCGCGAGTCCGTGCGCGAGATCGTGGCCACGCTCCAACGAGCTGGCATCACGCACGAGCTGATCTTCATCGAGGACTACAGCCCCGACGGAACAGCCGCGATCGTGCGCGAGCTCGTCGCCGAGCTGCCGCAGGCGCGCGCCGTCTACCACGCGCACAACGTCGGTCGCGGCGGCACGGTCAGCGAAGGCTTTCGACTGGCGCGCGGGCGCTGCGTGGGCTTCCTGGACGTCGACCTCGAGGTGCACTGCCGGCACATCCCCAGCATGCTCGACGCCCTGCGCGCCGGCGCGGACGGAGCGACGGCCTATCGCGAGTACGCCGTGGGCCTGAGCTGGAACGGCTTCGTGCGGCACATGCTCAGCCAAGGCTACCGCTGGGTCGTCGGCCTGTTCCTGCGCCTGCCCTTCCGCGACACCGAGACGGGCTTCAAGTTCTTCGTGCGCGAGCGCATCCTGCCTGTGCTCGACCTGACGCAGGATCGTGGCTGGTTCTGGGACACCGAGATCATGGTGCTCGCCCATCGCGCCGGCCTGCGGGTCACCGAGATCCCGTGTCCCTTCGTGCGCCGCGGCGACAAGCCGTCGACCGTGCGGGTGTTCCGCGACACCTGGCGCTACCTCGTCGCGCTGCAGGCCTTCCGCAGGCGCCTGCGGTCCGAGCGTCGAGCTCAGTCCGCTGCTGCCGCGAGCCAGCGTTCGAACAGGGCGGCTTCGGCGCGCGGGGAGTAGGCGGTGGCGGGGACGGAGGGGTGGTAGCGGCGGAAGTGTGAGGTGAAGGAGCGCGGGTCGGAGTTCCAGAGGTCGGCGGCGCGCGAGGAGCCGTTGAGCAGGCGTTCGAAGCGCAGGCGCACGATCAGGAGCGCGGCGATGCGGAAGCCGTCCTCGGAGGCGTGCGCGAAAAACGGCGCGAATTCGCGGTCAAGACGCAGAGCGGCGAAGGCGGCGCTGAGGTCGGGGGCGCAGAAGGCGTCGGCGAGGAGCACTTCGAGGCGCGCGAGCGCGTCGAGATCGAAGGAGCGGGCGAACGGGTCGTTTGAGAACGCGAGCGAAGCAGAGGCGGAGTCGAACGAGGGAGCGGCAGCGCTCGAATGCAACGACGGAACGCGCTCGAGCAGCGCGCGAGCGCGAAGCAGCTCTGCACGCAGCGGCGCGATGTCGCCGAAGTCGACGGTGCCTTCCATGCGTTCGAGCGTGAGGCCGCGCAGGTTCGGGCAGCGCGGGACGAAACGTTCGGCGAGTTGCCAGACCTCTTCGGGCACGGCGTGGTCGTGGCTGTCGAGGCGCAGGATCGCGCGCGACGGGAGCCATGCGGGCTCGCTCTCGGTGCCGCCGGAAAGGTGGATCTCGATCACGCGTTCGAGCGGGAGGCGCTCGAGGTACTCGCTCGCATCGAAGCCGAGGTTGCGCGCGTTGGTCCAGACGTTGTGCAGGTCGAGCAGCAGGTGCGTGCGGGGCGCGGCGAGCGCGGCGCGCACGAACGTGGGCTCGAGGAGCGGATCGCCGAGGTGGAAGTAGAAGGCCGAGGTCTCGAAACCGACGTCGGGCACGGCGGATTGCAGCGCGCGCAGGCTCGTGTCGACGGCGTGCGCGGCGGCGGGGACGAGCGGCGTCGCGAGCGGCAGCGTGAGGTTGCGCCCGGCGAGCTCCGTCGCGCCCAGGTGATCGGTGTACCAGCCGAACTCGAACACCTCGTGGTCCGCCGCGATGCGCTCGAGCCAGCGCGCGCGCCGCTCCGCATCCGGCCGCGCGCTGCCGACCGAAAAACCGACGCCGTGCGCGACGAAAGCGAGCCCGGAGTCGCGCTTGAGCATCGCGAAACGCTCGTGGAAACCGTTGGGAACGATTCCGCCGCTCGCGTCGGAGCGCCACAGCGTCTCCGGCGTGACCTCGACGTAGTCGACGAGGTCGAGCAGCTCCGCGGTCAGCGCGAGAAAGCGCTCCTCGGGCTGCAGCGAGAATCCGAGCGCGGCTGCCATCGCTTGCAGATCCTACGACGGCCGCGGAGGGCCGATGAAACCCGCGAGTTCCTCGGAGCGGTAGAAGTGCAGGAAACTCGCGCTCACCTCGGGAACGAAACCCGTGCCACAAGGACCCGCGCCGCCCCCCGAGATCTCAGGACCGCCGTGGAACCAGGTGCCGCACCCGCCGCGCCTGCCCCAAACGGACCCCGCTGGTGCGAGCGGCCCCCAGCGATCGCGCACGGACTGCGCGAGCGCCTGCAGCCAACCCTTGCGTCGATCCAGCCTGTCGAGCGCGCACAGCCGCGCCTGCCAGGGGCAGCGTCGCGCAGCGGCGAGCTTGGGAGACGTCGGATTGGGATGCGCACCGAGCTCGCTTCGCTCCCGCGCGGCCCAAACCTCGAGCACGCTCCGCTCGTTCGGGATGACCTTCGCAAGCTGGGCCGCGATCGACTGGTGAGCCCAGCGATAGGCCTCCACGAGCTCCTCGTCCGGACGTCTCGACGGCCCGCCGGGCACGCGCCGCGGCCAGAGATCACCGACCAGCGCGGGCAAGGCCTTTCCAGCAGGCTCGAGCAGCACCGCGTGCACCGGAGCTCCCGGCCACGGCAGCCCGAGCATCTCGTCGGTGGTCGCGCACGTGATGTCACACACCGCCAGCGGTGCCAACTGCTCATCCTCCGCATGCAGCAGGAACGAACCGAAACACCTGCCGAGCTCGAACTGCTGGAGAGGGTCCTCCGAAGCATGCAGCACGAGCACGAACCGCGCCCCCGCGCCCGCTTTCGGCTCCGCCGCCTGCGCCTTCTGCGCCCGCGCGCGCGCCGCGAACATCCCCGGCAACGCAAACAGCGCGAGCCCCGCCGCGCTCGCGCGCACCAACTCTCGCCGGTCGAGTTCCATGGGAGTTCCTGCCGCTAGCGTTGCTCCTCGTCCGGGTCACTCGGCCTCGGCAGAATGCTCTCGAGCTCAGCCTCGCTCAGCAGGCACAGCGCCTGACCGAACCGATTCGTCTCGCGCCGCGAGAAATGGCACTCGTCGACCCAGTTGGGAATCCCGTAACAGTTCGGGTACGCCAACGTGTCCACCCAGCGACTGCCCTTCAGCTCGCCCCAGTACCAACGCTCGCGGGCGTACTGCGCCAGCGCGCTGCGGGCCTCGGCGTCGTGCGCCGCCTGCAGCGCGAGATGGAACGGCGCGGACTGCGCGCGCCAGTCGAGCGGCATCTCGCTCGCAAACGCACCGGTACCCGTCATGTCCTCGTCGAACAGCGCTAGCTCACGCGCGCAGCCCCGCGCGGAGGCCGCCGACCCGGGACCGAGTGCACGCGCCAGATGTTGCGCCAGGAACTCGGTCGAGACGCGAGAGTGCCGTGCGAGACGCTCGCGAGCCGAAACCGGCTTGCCGTCGTTCGCCGCGAGCACGGACGGTGCGCTCGCACCCCCCGGTTGCGGGATCCGGCCGCGAATCAGCACGACGGCGGGCTCGCCCGGCTCGAACAGCACGACCTGCGCACCCTCGGGATCGAGCCCGAGTTCCACGAGCTTCCTGCTCGTCACGCACTCGACCTCGCACGTCGCCAGCAGCGCCAGTTCCTCATCCGCCGCATTCCGCAGGAAACGCTCGAAAGACTCTTCGAGTTCGTCGCGCAGGCGCGCGTCGTCGGACGCATGCAGCAGGAGCAGCGGCCGCACCGGGAGCCGCGGCGCGGGCTCCGTTCGCTCGACTTGCGTACTCACCTCGGTCGCGCACGCGACCAAAAACGCACTGCACGCGCCGAGAACGAGTTGCCTGAGCCTGAATTTCATCGCCGCGGCGTTCTCGCGCTTCAATGGCTCAGCGGCCCGTCCGTTCATCGTCGGAGTAGAAATGCAGGAAGCGCTTGGCGTACTCGGGCACGTCGCCCATGCCACAGAGCACACCGAGAGCTTCGGTGCCGTCGGGCAGCTCGTAGCTGACGCCGCAGCCGTGATCCTCGGCCCAAGTGCTCCCTGCGGGCGCCTGCTTGGACCAACGGTTCCGCACGACGAGCGCGAGCTGGAGCAGCCAGGCATCTCGCAGCTCCGCGTGGCGGTCCGCCGCACGCAGCGCTTGACACGGGCGCGTGCGAGCGAGCTCTGCCGTCGGATAGCGGTCCGTGGGAAGCACGCCGACCTGAGCGCGCTCCCGCTCGATTCCCCAGTCCAGCGCCGCGCTGCCGCC
>JABWBL010000303.1 GCA_013360535.1 Planctomycetaceae bacterium | reverse complement strand
AGGCCCTTCACGCCCAACCTGGAACCTGAAATCGTGGGAGCGAGCGCATGAAAACGCTTGAACCGGAAGACGGGATCTTACCTTCCGCGACCCGCCGGCCGGCAAGTCGACGAACCTCTCCAACGGCATCGAGATGACTTACGTCCCTTGATGTGAGTCGCCTGTCCAACGCTCCAGTCGGATCACGCGGACAGGTTGGTTTGAGCGGGGCCGGTCGCCTTCAACAGGCGATCGGCCCCGATCGTTTGAGTTCAAGCGAATCCGCAACTGCCGTCACGTCGAGCACCTGCTCGACTCGTTGCGTTCCGCAGGATTCGGAGAGGCTGAAGCCGGGCTAGCTGGAGGCGTCGGCCTGCGATTCGACGGGCAGGTGCCTCGCGAGCGTCGCCCGCAGGGCGTCGAAGTTGATCGGCTTCGCGATGTAGTCGTCCATGCCGGCGTCGAGGCAGCGCTCGCGGTCGCTGGACATCGAGTTCGCGGTCATGGCGATGATCGGGATGCGCGGTGCGCCATTGAGCTGCAGGGCGCGCAACGCAGCGGTCGCTTCGTAGCCGTCCATTTCCGGCATCTGGCAGTCCATCAACACGAGGTCGAACCGCGTGCGCGCGACGGCTTCCACCGCGAGCCGCCCGTTGGAGACGATCTCGCAGCGCAGCCCGAGTCGCTTGAGCGTCAGCCGCGCGACCTTCTGGTTCACCGGGTTGTCCTCGGCGAGGAGCACGAGCAGCTCGGGCCCGAACTGCGGCTCGGAGGGCGTCGGCGCGACCTGCCTCGAGCGCGGGATCGGGCCGGCGATCAGCTCCGCAAGCCGCCGCTCGAGGTGCTCGGCGCCCCACGGCAAGGCGATCGTTCCCGCGACGCGCGCGCTGCCGGGGTGCGACACGTCGAGCGTGGTTCCCAGCGGAGCGAGCGCGACGCACTTCGTGTCGGCGCTCGTCGCGGCGATGAGCTCGATCGCCGCCAGGGCCGGTGCCTGATCGGCTTCGACCGCGACCAGCGCGAAATGGACGCGCCCAGTCGCGAGCGCTGCACGCACCGCCTCCGTCGTCGGGGCGGACAGGTTGACCTCGAAGCCGAGCTCGCCCAGACGCTTCGCCACGACTGCAGCGCGAGCTCTGCAGGCATCGACGACGAGCGCGACGTGCCCGCGCAGCCAGTCGCGAGCCGGTGCGGGCGAAACGTTCGGCACGCGGCCGCACTTCAGCGTGAACGTGAACGTCGTGCCTTGGAGTTCGACGCTCTTCACGTCGATCCGGCCGCCCATCAACGTCGCCAGTCGCTTGCAGATCGCGAGCCCCAGCCCAGTCCCGCCGAAGCGGCGCGACGTGCTGCCGTCCGCCTGCGAGAACGCGTCGAACAGCTGCGGGACGTAGGCCGCCGGAATGCCGATGCCGGTGTCCTCGACCGCGAACTCGAGCGTCACGTCGTCCTCGCCACGCTCGACCAGCGCAGCTCGCACGACGATGTGCCCGCTCCTGGTGAACTTGATCGCGTTGCCGACGAGGTTCGACACGACCTGCCTCAGGCGCAGCGGGTCGCCCAGCACGGTTTCCGGCAGCGAGGCGTCGAGGTCGGAGAAGATCGCGAGCCCCTTGGCGTGCGCGCTCGCCGCGAACAGCTGCATCGTCTCGTCGACGATGCGGCGCGGAGAGAGCGGCACGGACTCGATGGCGAGCTTGCCGGCCTCGATCTTCGAGAAGTCGAGGATGTCGTTGAGGACGCCGAGCAGCGCCTCGCCCGAGCCGCGGATCGTGCTCGCCAGATCGCGCTGCTCCTCGTTCAGCGGCGTCTCGATCAGCAGGCCCGCCATGCCGAGCACTCCGTTCAGTGGAGTCCGGATCTCGTGGCTCATGTTCGCGAGGAACTGCCCCTTCGCGACGTTCGCGCGTTCGGCTCGGTCGCGTTCGCGCACGAGCTCGGCCTCGACGAGGCGCCGGTGCTCGACTTCCTCCGTGAGGAGCGACTTGTGCTCGATCGAGCGCTCGATCAAGCCGCACAGCGCCTGGTACTCCTGCGCCAGCGGCTTCACGCGCTCGAGCCCCTCCGCCGATTCGGTGCGCAGCGCGCCCACGATGCGCCGCAGCGGCGACTGCACCCAGCGCATGAGGAACACGAACACGAGCAGCACGACGATGACGCCGAACGCCGTGCAGGTGGCGAGCAACCGGTCGACGTCCGTCCGGGCCGCGCCGATGAACGGCGACGGCAGCTCGAGGCTCAAGCGCGCGACGTCGACCCCATCGATGCCGGGCAGCGTCCGGCTCACGACGATGCTGTCCCCCGCCACGGCCGATGGTGCGGCATCGGTCGGCGTCGGCGCATCCACCGCGTTCAGGGTCTCGACGCGCATCGAACCGCCGACGATCGCTCCAGCGGTCTCGAGCTCCTCGTCGTCCCAGAGCTTGGCCACGACGAAGTAGCCCTGGGGCGCCGTGGCCCGGGCGTTGTCGTCCGACGGCTGGATGGGCGCGGTGTAGAGCTCCGCGACGCCTTGATCCGTCACCGCGTGGAACCGTGCGAACCAGTCGCGCTCGTCGACCACGCGTTGCTTCAGGCGCTCGACCGCCACCGGCAACTCCAGCGTCGCGTCTTCGAACGCGTCCGTGGCGTACACGGGGTTCATCGCCGCGTCGAAGACCCACGCGCCGTGGGCGCCAAACGTGCCCACGCCGACGTCGATGTTCTCGGCCGCCCACGCCCGGTCGCCGCTCTCGACGAACGTGACCATGTCGTTCCACAGGCTGTAGTCGGCCGCCAGCGTCCCCGGTTGCGCGCGCCGGCTCTCGACCAGCACGGCGAGCATCGCCTCCGCGGCGCTGCGCTGGACACCGATCAAGTGGCCGAGCGAACGCCGCTGGTCGCTGCGGATGGCGAACAACGCGACCACGAAGGCGGTGCAGAGCCCGACCATGAGCAGCACGAAGCGTGTCTGCAGCCGCACGGTCAGCGTGCCTCGGGGCGTCCGCCCCAGGAGCTCGTCACGGGTTCGTGGTTCGCCACGGAGGGGCGATTCGGCCAAGCGGGTCCCGAATCTGGAGCGGCGCCGGCCGACCGCCTCCCCCTGCGCTCCCCCGCGCGGGACCTCCAGCGAAGGGGAGAGTCGCTGGGAGCCGGTTCGAAGGTGGAGCGCCCGCACCCCGTCCGCGGGCCGCAGCGGAGGCACAAAGGGATCGAAGAGTGGCGATTTCCAGCGGCCTGCGCAGGTTTCCGCAATGGCGCGAACCTCTGGCGCGGTGGTAGCGTCGAAGGGTCCGACCGTTGCCTTGGCCAGCGCCCCCGACGGGGCCGCCCGGGAACGGACTCCCAGTTGGAAGGATCCCCTACAGTGACGTCCCTCTCCCGATTCCTGCAGCAGGGCCTCGGCGCACTCGCCGTGGCTTCAGTTCTCGCCTCCGCGGCTCAGGCCCAGACCCTGGGCTGCACCGTTGGCTCGGCCAACGGCGGCGCCATCCCCACGTCGGGCACCGGCGGCGGCACCCCGCCGACCTTCCCGATGATCTCGACCCTCAGCGTGGCCTCGGTGCCGCCGGGCGCGACGGTCGTCACCGAAGTGAAGCTGATCGGCTTGTTCCACACCTACGGCGCCGACCTGCAGTGGGTCCTGACCGACCCCGCCGGCAACGCCCACAACCTGATCGGTCAGGCCAACGGCTACTGCGACTACGGCGGCGACTACACGATCGTCGGCCAGTGCGTCGGTGGCTCGCCTTTCCCCACCTGCACGGGCGCCCCGGTTCCGTCCGGCACGTACGAGCAGGACTTCGGCTTCCACGTCTCCGGCAACTACGGCATCTTCAACACGCCGCTCAACACGATCCCGGCCGCGACCGGCACGTGGACGCTCACCTGCTACGACTGGTACGGCGGTGACATCGGCACGCTGTCCAGCTGGGACCTGTGCTTCGGCACGGCAGCCCCCGCTTCGGCTCCCGTCGCGGCTCCGACCCTGACGAGCCCGGTCGGCAACACCGGCGTCACCCTGCCGGTGACCCTGAACTGGGACAACGTCAACTGCGCCACGTCCTACGACGTCGACGTCGACGGCACGATCACGACCGGCATCGCGGGCAACAGCTTCAACCTGCTGACCGCCACCCCCGGCACCCACACTTGGAGCGTCCGCGGCGTGAACACGAGCGGCGCCGGCCCGTGGTCGCTGGCCGAAGGCTTCGTCGTTCCCCAGCCTCCGCCTCCGTCGACCTGCACGGGACCTGGTGGCGCATCCGCCGGCTCGGTCCCGGCCAGCGGCTCGGGCGGCACCGGCTCGGCGTTCCCGAACACGTTCCCGCAGAGCCCGTACACCTACACCACGGCGATCACGCCTCCTCCGGGCGCGACGAGCCTCGTCAAGGTCGAGCTCGACTTCACCACGCCGCACACGTGGGCCGGTGACCTGCAGTTCGTCCTCACGAACCCCGCCGGCGTCAGCCACAACCTGTTCTGCCGCGAAGGCGGCTCCTGCGACCTGTCGGGTGTCTACTCGATCTACGCCGCGTCGGGCATCGCCTGGTCGACCGGCTGTGGCGGCGGCGTGCTCCCCAGCGGTGACTACCTGCAGAGCTTCGGCACTTGGCCGAGCGGCACGAACAACGTGTTCAACACGCCGATCGACCAGATCCCGATCTCCGCGGGCAACTGGACGCTCACGATCTACGACTGGGCGGGTGGCGACGTCGGCGTGCTCGGCGAGTGGAAGCTGTGCTTCGACTCCGGTCCGGCGGTCCCCGTGGCGTTCTGCACGGCCGGCACGACGACCAACGGCTGCGCCGCGTCGATCTCGGCCAACGCCAACCCGAGCGCGAGCCTCGCGGGCCCCTGCAACATCACCGTCACGAACGTCGAAGGCCAGAAGTCGGGCCTGATCTTCTACTCGATCCTTCCTGTGCGTCAAGGCGCCCACGCAGCGCTCGAGCACGCAGGTCTCCGGCGGCACCGTCGGCCAGTGCGACGGCACGCTCTCGCTCGACTGGAACGCCTTCCAGGTCGCCAACCCGACGGCGCTCGGCAACCCCTGGGCCGCTGGCAACCAGGCTTGGGCGCAGGCGTGGTTCCGCGACCCGCCGGCCGGCAAGGCCACGAACCTCTCCAACGCGATCGAGATGACCTACCTGCCGTGATCGCCTGAGCCGGTCAGCCTCGCTGACCTGGCGTTTCCACCGGGGCCGACCTCTGCAAGCAGAGGTCGGCCCCGCTCCTTGGCCCCTCCAGCACCCCGCAAACCTCGAGCAAAACGGGACCGCAGGCGCCCGATGCGTCCGCACAGGACTTCCCAATTCTCAGCCCGCGGGCGTATCGTTATCGAGCAATCCAAGGTGGCCAACCGCAGCCGCCCGGCGCCCACCACAACGCGCTTCCCCATGCGGCCCTTTCAGGAGTACCTCTCGTGACGTCTTTCTCCATGTTCGTTCAGCGGGGTCTCGGCGCAGTCGCCGTGGCTTCGATCCTCGCGGTCAGCGCTCAGGCGCAGACCATCGGCTGTCAGGTTGGCTCGGCCAACGGCGGCGCGATCCCCACGTCCGGCACCGGTGGCGGTGGCACTCCGCCGCCGAACCCGATGATCGCCACGCTCAACGTCGCCTCGGTGCCTCCGGGCTCGAGCTGCGTGACGGAAGTCAAGCTGTTCGGCGTCACCCACACGTGGGCCGGCGACGTGCAGTTCGTGCTGCAGGACCCCACCGGCGTCCAGCACAACATCGCCTATGCCATGGGTGGTTCCTGCGACTTCGGGGGTGACTACTCGTTCGTGGCGCAGTGTGTCGGTGCGCAGCCGTACTCGACGTGCGCGGGCGTCGTGACCCCGGGCCAGTACGAGCAGTACTTCAATGGCTACGCCAACGGCAACGGCGGCATCTTCAACACGCCGATGAGCCAGATTCCGGCCATGACCGGAACGTGGACGCTCTACGGCTACGACTGGGCCGGCGGCGACATCGGCGTCGTGACCTCGTGGGACCTGTGCTTCGGAACCCCGCCGACCCCGTCGGCGCCGACCGCCGCTCCGGCCCTCGTGAGCCCGATCGGTGGCGCGCTCGCCACCAACCCGATCACGCTGACCTGGAACGCCGCGAACTGCGCGGTGACCTATGACGTCAACTTCGACGGCGTCACGACGACGGGCCTCACCGGCACTTCGTTCGTCGTCCCCAACGCAGCCCCGGGCTCGCACACGTGGGCCGTCCGCGGCGTGAACGTGACGGGCATCGGCCCGTGGTCGGTCACCGAAGCGTTCAACGTCCCGACTCCCCCGCCGCCCTCGACCTGCGTCTCGGCCGGTGCCGCGTCGCTCGGCTCGATCCCGACCTCGGGCACCGGCGGTGGTGGCGTGTTCCCCGGAACGCTGCCGCCCTCTCCGTACATCTCCACGGCGAACATCGTCGTTCCCCCGGGTGCGACGCAGATCGTCAAGATCGACATCGAAGCGACGCACACCTACAACGGTGACCTGCAGTTCGTCCTGACCGATCCCTCGGGCACGAGCCACAACATCGTTTGCCGCCAGGGCGTGTTCTGCAACCTCAACGGCCTCTACTCGGTCTACACGGCGTCCGGCCTGAACTGGCCGACCACCTGCGCCACCGACGTCACCCCGGGTGACTACGTGCAGGCGTTCGGTGCGTGGCCGACCGGCACGAACAACATCTTCAACACGCCGCTCAACACGATCCCGGTCGTGTCGGGCAACTGGACGCTGACGATCTACGACTGGGCCGGCGCTGACGTCGGCACCGTCACGGAATGGAAGCTCTGCTTCGACACCGGCCCGGCCGGCCCGGTCGCGTACTGCACCGCAGGCACGACGACCAACGGCTGCGCCGCGTCGATCACCGCCAATGCCAACCCCAGCGTGAGCCTCGCCGCTCCGTGCAACATCACGGTCAGCAACGTCGAAGGCCAGAAGTCGGGCCTGATCTTCTACTCGATCACCGGCCAGCTCATCCAGGGCTGGAACGCGTCGAGCTTCCTGTGCGTCAAGGCGCCCACGCAGCGCTCGAGCACGCAGGTCTCCGGCGGCACCGTCGGCCAGTGCGACGGCACGCTC
>JABWBL010000302.1 GCA_013360535.1 Planctomycetaceae bacterium | reverse complement strand
GGTCCGGCCTCGACGGGCCGTGCGGGCGGCGGGGCAGCGAGCCGACCGTGCCACCCGTTTCCGGAGGCGGGTCGCGGCGCTCGGGTGCGGACTTGGCGGAGCGGGGAAGACCGATGCGCAGCGCCGCTTCCAGCTTCTCGTGGTCCGAGTCGGAGTCGATCCGGGCGAGGAGCAGGGAGCGGACGCGGCGGGGAGAGTGGGTGAGCTTCATGCCCACCGGGGAACCGTTGCGGCGGCGATTCCCCGCGGAATCCGTGAAATTCCGGTGCGCCCCGGGCGGGGGTCAGTCGCCGAGCAGCTGGGCCAGCCGGATCCGGGCGCGATCGAAGCAGCCCTGCACGGCCTTCACGGTCTGGCCGGTGCGCTCCGCGACCGTGGGCCAGTCGAGCCCGTGGACCGTGCGCAGGACGACGACCTCGCGCCAGTGCGCCGGCAGGGTGTCGAGTGCCGCGAACAGCCACAAGCGCTCCTCGCGGTTGCGCGCGACGAAGGACACCGACGGGTCCCTCGTGAGCGGGACGGGAGCGGCGTTCTCGCCGGACGCCGAGCCGTCCGCCGCCGTCGCGTCGAGGCGCACGAGGCGCCCCGCGTCCCGCTTGAGCCGGCGAGCGTCGCGGTCCTTGTTGGCGAGCTTGTGGTCGGCGATGCGCTCGATCCACGCGAACAGCTCGGCATCGCTCGTGCCTGTGAGCCGCTCGAGGTCGCGGTGCGCCTCGCGCAGCGCGCTCTGCTGCACGTCGACCGAGTCCAGCTCGCGGCTCAGGCGCTCGCCCAGCTTGCGGTGCGCCATCGCGCGCACGCGCTCCTGGATGCGCTCGAAGAGCCGCTCCCGCGCCTCGCGATCGCCACCCCGCGCCCTCGCGAGCAGGGCCTCGAGGCTTTCCGTGTCCTGCGGTTCGCCCACGACTGCATCAGGCTAGCGCGAGCCAGGGACGGCGGATCCTCCGGCCTTGGCTCGGGGCGCAGGCCGGGGAACGGTCAGGGCAGAATCAGAAACGAGGCCATTTCGTGAAGCTCGAACTCTGCGACGAGTTTCAGGTTCGCCCGCAGCGTGCGGGCGAGTTCCGTCGTGGAGCAGTTGCCGAGTCTCAGCCAGATCACCTTCGGAGGGTGGCCGCGCAGGAAGCTCCTCTGGTGGAAGTCGGAGTCCTTGGACACGATCCAGAAACCGTGCTCCTTGGCGTAGTCCCAGTATCGAATCGTCGTCGGCACTTGCGAGGTCGAGGTCCCGCACATGCCGGGAGCCAGGAAACTCGGGCTCGAACTCGGCGACCAGCTTGTACGACAGGTTCTGGTCGAAGAGCAGCTTCACGCCGTGCGGCCCATCAGGCGCCGCTCGCGGTCAGCGGCGAAGTGCAGGCAGGCGCGGATCTCTTCTCGTTGCAGCTCGGGGAAGTCGGAGAGGATCTGGTCCTCGCTCATGCCGGCCGCGAGGTACTCGAGCACGTCGTAGACCGTGATTCGCAGCCCGCGGATGCACGGCTTGCCACTTCGCTTCCCCGGTTCGATCGTGATGATCTGCGCGTAGTCCATGGCGTCATGGTACCCGTGCCCGGCACGGGCTGGAGGACCGGGCTGCGGGACCCCGCCCGGGACTCACGCGTCGACGGCCGGGACGTAGTCCTTGGCGCCGGGGTCGAGCTGGCCGGTGGCCTTGACGTAGATGTCGAAGAGCTTTTGCTCGAGCGGGAAGCCGTAGCGGTGCTTCTTGAGGCGCCAGCCGGCGACGGCGGCGAGGGTCTCGCGCATCCACTTGGGGCCTTCGTGGATCTTGCGGTCGTAGATGGCGCTGGTGTTGTTGTAGAGGCGCCAGGTCTCGCGTACGTCGTCGGGCAGCGGCGTGTTGTGCGAGTTGTACTTGTACTCGAAGCACTTGCCCCACTCGTGGAAGTCCTTCGGCGGCACGTAGCCGTTCTTGACGGCGGTGGCGAAGTCCTCGGTGCCGGGGATCGGGCGGAAGGGGTAGACCTCGGAACCCGCGGTGGGGAAGAGGTACTTGACGCCGGCGGCGACGCGCAGGGTCTCGCGCATCGATTCCGGGGTCTCGCCGGGATAGCCGATGATCCAGAAGGTGCCGGGCGTGATGCCGCGGCGGTAGAGCTCGCCGATCGCGTAGGGAATGTTGGAGAGCTTGATCTCCTTCTTGATGCGCTCCTGCATCTGCGCGGTGCCGGTCTCGGCGCCGAGCCAGAGCAGGTGGCAGTGCGAGTCGCGCAAGAGGTCGAGCGTCTCCTGCTTGTAGCGGGCGATGGTCTCGATCTCGATCGTGCCGTTCCAGTGGATCGGCACGTTGAGCTCGATCAGCTTCTCGCAGAAGGCCTTGGTGCGTTTTTCGGCGACGCCCCAGTTGGCGTCCTGGAAGCGCAGCACGTCGAACTTGAAGCGCTGCTGCAGCTCGGCGATCTCCTCGGCGAGGGCCTCGCCGGGGATGGCCTTGTAGCGCTTGCCGGTGACGAGCGGCGAGCAGCAGAACGTGCACGGTTCGGGGCAACCGAAGCTCGAGAAGTGGCTGAAGGCGCGCGGCGGGTTGTCGGGCGTCCACTTGCCCGGCAGCGGGAAGCGGTGGCGCACCTTCATGCGCGTGGGCTTGGTCTGGAGCTCGGCGTAGCGCTCGTACTCGAGCAGGTGCCACGGCACAGCCCCAAACTTGTCGAAGCCGACGACCTCGCGGTGGTCGGTGTACTTGAGCTTGCCGTCGCGCCAGAGCGCGAGGCCGGGCACGCTGTCGAGCGGCTCGCCGCAGTCGAGCGCCTTGACGACCTCGTCGAAGGTCAGCTCGCCTTGCCCGATGCCGACGGCGTCCGCGATGCCGTGCTCGAAGTACAGCTCGGGGATCACGCTCGGGAACCAGCCGCCCCAGATGATCGGGAGGTTGGGGTAGCGCTCGCGGACCGCCTTGGCGACGACGTAGCCGTCGTAGACCTGGTATCCGAGGATGCAGGAGCTCGCGAAGCACAACGCGCCGTCGCAGGCTTCGAGCACCTTCTCCAGGTACTTCGGCTCGATCATCGCGTCGATCAGGATCACCTCGTGGCCGGCGGCGACGGGACCGATCGCGATCTGAAGCAGCTCGAGCGGCAGCAGGTCCGCGCTGAACACCTCACCCCGGGTCGGATCGGCCCGGTGGGGGAGGAACAGGACGACCTTGCGACGACGCTGGATCATGGTGCGGGGCGTTGGGCGGGGGCGGTCGGCGGTGCGGACCCACCAACCTCACGGGCACGGAATAGTATGCCCGATGGAGAGGCCCGGGGCCTTATCGGCTTGGGTCCGCGCTCGACCGGCGGACGTTTCTTCCCGGTCGCAGGCTTCGGCGTCGGCCGATCCGCCTTCCGCGACGTCTACTGGGCGCCGTAGGTGGCGAGCACCCACTCAGCCCACACGCGGTCGAAGTCGGCGTAGGTCATCCCCAGGTGCGTCTTGAACAGCTCGCGGTGCACCTCGGGCATGTTCGAGCCGTCGGGGATGTTCTGGTCGTTGAGGCGCGCCTTGAGGCCGCCGCAGAACTTGGCGAACTCCGCCGGCTTCTGCTTCACGAGGTACTCGACCATCGACCACGTCGCGAAGTGCCGGTCGAGCGTCAGGTCCGAGAACTCCTTCATGCTCATCAGCTCGGCCATGCGCGGCACCTTGCCGCTGCCGACGAGCTTGCGCACCTCCGGCTCCCACTTCTGCTTGCGGGTCATCTGTGCGATGCCGCCTTCCGCGGAGTCGAAGGAGTTGAAGCGCGGCCCGATCTCGCGCTCGACCATGTGCGCGAGCCCCTCGCGGATCCAGATCGGCGTGTCGTAGCTGTAGTGCTTGAAGCCGTCGAACAGGTTGATCGCGAGGTTGAACCCGAGGTGCCCGTGCAGCCCCTCGTCCTCGCGCAGGCCCTCGTCCGTGCAGTGGATCGTGACCGAGAGCGTGTCCGCCACGTGGTTGCTCCAGCGCTGGGTCCGTTTCGTCAGCAGGCCGAACTGGTTCTGCAGGTACTGCTGCAGGTTCGCTTCGGCCGGCAGGATCAGCACCTCGTACTTGCCGCTCTGCCCCAGGTGCGGGCCGGTGCCCATGTACGGCGTCGTGCCGTCGAACACGTAGTTGGGCTGCGGGAAGTCGGCGTCCTTGACGCCGAAGATCTCGCTCAGGCGCGCATAGATCTCCTCGCAGCGCTGCGCGAACAGGTGCGCGCGCAGCCACGGGTCGAGGATCTTGATCTTCGGATCGACGGAGGGGAGCACGGCCTGCAGCTTGGTGAGCTCGCCGCGGATCTTCTCCTTCTCCTCCTGCTTGACCTTCTGCGGCCCGATCGCGAAGCCGATCTCGAAGTGCTTGGTCTCGATCCACTTGATGTCACAAGTACCCAGCACCGCGTCGACCTTGAGCGTCTTCTCCTCCTTGCCGAAGGCGAAGCCGCCGTGGGACACGATCCCGGCCTTCTTCATCGTCTCAGGCTCGCCCTTGCACCACGGGCAGAGCGTCGGGTCGTTCTTGCGCTGGGCCGAGGCCTCGGGCGCGAGGAGCGGGAGCGCGAGCAACGCGAGCGTCGCGGCGACGAGAGTGCGCAGCAGGTTCATCCGGCGAGTTCCCGCGCGGCCTAGCCGCGCTCCTTCCACTTCTTCGCGAGCTCGATCGCCTCGAACACCGGCAGGTTCGCGATCGGCAGGTCGTTGTCGACGATGCCGCGCATGGCGTTGATCGCGGCGATGCGGATCGAGTTGTCGGTGTTGTCGAGGTAGGGCTTCACCGCGGCGATCGCGTCCTTCGTCCCGCAACCCGCGAGCAGGTTGAGGCCCGCGACCTTCTTCTTGCGGTCGGCCTCGGCGAGCAGCGTGGTCGCGAACTTCGTCGACTCCGCGTCGCGCACGGCTTCGAGCGCCAACCGCATCGAAACGCCACGCTTGCCCCACTGCTCGACCGCGACCTTGCCGAGCGTCTCGAGCGCCTTGTGCGAGCCCGCCGACGTCGCGCACAGCGCCGCCGCGAACACTTCCGCCTCGCTGCCCTCGGCCTTGGGGTCCTTGGCGTGCGCCGCGCTCGCCTT
>JABWBL010000301.1 GCA_013360535.1 Planctomycetaceae bacterium | reverse complement strand
GCGTCGCGCTGACCGAACCGTCGAGCAGCACGGGCAGCCGCGAAGCATCACGGCGCAGCTCGCCGGTTCGCGGGTCGCGTCCGGCCTGGCAGGCGCCACCGGCGTGAACGGACGCTTGGCATCCGGCTTGCTGATCGGCACCGTCTCTCGCGGACTGCCGTGACGGTTCCGCGAGCCGTCCTGAAAATCCTTCGCTCCGAGAACCCATGAACGGTCGCACGCCTGCATCGCTCCCTCTGCTGCTAGGACTCGCCGCGGCTCCCGCGCTGGCCCAAACGTCCTCCTCGCCCCCTCCAGCTCCCGCCATCCAGCCGCCGGAGTCCGTTGCTCCATAACAGGAGACGGCGCCAAAGCCGAAGGACTACTTCGTCGACGCGCGTTCGACGGGCACGAAGAAGGACTCGCAGCCACCGCGGTACGTGCGCGCGCTCGACAAGGTCGACTGGCTCAAGGGCGACAGCTTCAAGTACATCGACTTCGGCTTCGACTACCGCGCCCGCTACGAGTATCGCGATGACGACTTGCGCCGGAACGTCGAGGGTCTCGACGAGCCGGTCCTGCAGCGCTGGCGAGGCTACTTCGGCATCCACGACTGGATCGACCCGTTCCGCTTCTACCTCGAGTACGAGGACGCCTTCCGCTCGAACAGCGACTTCGCGGCCGACAGCCGGGACGTCAACCGTCAGGAGCTCATCCAAGGCATCGCGGAGCTCCACTTCGAGGATGCGCTCGGTCCGGATCGCCCGCTGCGCCTGCAGGCCGGACGCATGGCCTTCGAATACACGGATCGGCGGCTGCTGGCGCGCAACGAGTGGCGCAACACGACCAACAACTTCCAGGGCTTCCGCGCGATCCTGGGCAAGCAGTCGAATGACTGGCAGCTCGACTTGCTCGCGCTCAAGCCCGTCAATCGCCGCATCGACGAACCTGACGACGCCGTCCACAACCAGTGGTTTTACGGCGTGATCGGCGACTGGCGGCGCTGGTCCGACGTGGTGACGCTCCAGCCCTACTACCTGTTGCTCAAGCAGCAGGACCTCGGTGGAGCGGCGGCACGCGAGATCCACACCGCCGGGTTGCGCGCCTACGGTGCGACCGGGAAGAGCGGTCTGGACTGGGATCTGCAGGGCATCGTGCAGTTCGGAGACGACGGTCCGCGCGACCACCGTGCGCAGGCGGCCACGGCGGAGCTGGGCTATCTGTTCGAGCACGACTGGAAGCCGCGCGTCGGCTTGTTCCTCGGATACGCGAGCGGCGACGAGGATCCCACCGACGGCTCGAACGAGCGCTTCGACAAGCTGTTCGGCTTCGCGCGCCCGTGGTCCTCGAACGACTACATCCAGTTCGAGAACATCCTCACGCCCAAGACGCGCCTCGAGTTCCAGCCGGCGAAGGACGTGCGCGTCGACCTCGGCTGGAGCTGGTACTGGCTCGCGAGCGACACCGACCGCTGGGCCGCGGCGAACAACCTGCGCGACGCGACGGGCCAGAGCGGCACGTACATGGGCAACGAGTTCGACATTCGCCTGCGCTTCAAGCTCGGGCAGTACACCGACGTCGCCATCGGCTACGCCTACTTTGCCCCCGGCGACTTCACGAAAGACGCCGGACGCAACAACGACACGGATTTCTTCTATGTCGAGATCGCGCCGCGGTTCCTGCCCTGAGGATCTCACGGGCGCCCGTGACTCCTCACGGGCCATGAAGCGGAGCGGTGGGACCTTCCCCCCGCTCCGCGGGTGTTTCCGGGCCGTTTGGCCCCGTCTGGGGCGCTTGGCACCCCGCTTGCTCCACGGGAGCGACGGCCCACGAGCCGTGAAGCCTCTCACGGGAAACGAAGCACCATGACTCTTCTCACCAACCTGTTCGCCTGGACGCTGGCCGCTTCGGTGGCCCTCGCGTCCGCCGGATCCTCTGCTCCCGCAACCGGCGATGCACCCGTCGAGCTGCGGCTGGGCTACTTCGCCAACGTCACCCATGCCACCGCGATCTGCGGCGTCGAGCAGGGCACGTTCAAGACCGAGCTGGGCGAGCTCGCGACCCTCAAGACGTTCACGTTCAACGCCGGTCCCGCTGCAGTCGAGGCGCTGCTCTCGGGCGGGCTGGACGCGACCTACATCGGTCCCAATCCAGCGATCAACGCGTACGTGAAGTCGAAGGGCAAGGCCGTGCGTGTCATCGCGGGCGCCACGAGCGGCGGGGCGTTCCTCGTCGTCGATCCTGGCGTCGAGAAGCCCGAGGACCTGCGCGGCAAGAAGCTCGCGAGCCCGCAACTCGGCGGCACGCAGGACGTCGCCTTGCGCGCGTGGCTCAAGGGCAAGGGCTTCAAGGTCGAGCTCACCGGCACGAGCGACGTGTTCGTCGTGCCGCAGGAGAACGCTCAGACGCTCGAGCAGTTCCGCGCGCGCAACATCGCTGGTGGCTGGGTGCCCGAGCCGTGGGCCACGCGCCTCGTGCTCGAAGGTGGTGGCAAGATCCTCGTCGACGAGCGCGAGCTCTGGCCGCAGGGCCAGTTCGTCACCACGCACCTGATCGTGCGCACGGAGTTCCTCGAGCAGCACCCCGACGTCGTGCGTGCGCTCCTGCGGGGGCACCTCGCGGCCGAGGCAGCGCTGCTCGCCAAGCCCGCGGAGGCGCAGGAAACCGTCAACGCCGGCATCGCGAAGATCACCGGCAAGCGCATCGGCGCCGAGGTCATCGGCGGCGCCTGGAAGAACCTGCAGTTCACGCACGACCCGCTGGCGGACACGCTCGTGAAGTCCGCCAAGGACGCGGAGACGATCGGCCTCGTCAAGCTCGAGGGCGTCGACGTGCGCGGCATCTACGACCTGCGCCTGCTCAACGAGCTGCTCGCGGGCCGCGGCGAGCCCACGATCCGCACGGAGGCGAAGTGACCATGGTGCTGCGGGAACGGGTGCTCCCCATGAATTCCGAGCGTGACCCCGCCGTGCGCCTGCGCGACCTGTCGCGTGCCCACGGCAAGGCCGAGCAGCGCGTGCTGGCGCTCGACCGCATCGACCTCGACGTGCACGAGGGCGAGTTCGTGTGCCTGCTCGGCGCGTCGGGCTGCGGCAAGAGCACGCTGCTCCATCTCGTGGCCGGCCTCGACGAGCCGACTTCCGGTGAGCTGCGGGTCGCCGGCGGACAGCCCGCGGTGATGTTCCAGGACTCGGCGCTCTTCCCGTGGGCGACCGTCGAGGAAAACGTCAGTTTCCCGATGGAAATGCGCGGTCTCGCCCCGAAAGCGCGCGCGGAGCGGATCGCGGAGTTGCTCGACCTCGTGCACCTGACGGGCTTCGCTCAGCACCGCCCCCACCAGCTCTCCGGCGGTATGCGCCAGCGTGCGGCCCTCGCCCGCGCGCTCGCTCAGGACGCGCGCGTGCTGCTGATGGACGAGCCCTTCGGCGCGCTCGACGCGCTGTTGCGCGACCGGCTGCACGACGAGCTCGAACGCGTCTGGCAACGCACCGGACTCACGGTCCTGTTCGTCACGCACAACCCGCGCGAGGCCGCGCGCCTCGCCGACCGCGTCGTGCTGCTCTCCAGCCGCCCCGGCCGCATCGCGCAGGAGTTCGAGGTCGACATCGAACGTCCGCGCCGCATCGACTCGCCCGAAGTCAGCCAGCTCGCCCGCAAGCTCACCGACCGCCTCAAGGAAGTCATCCATGCGACTGCAGACTCCGAAGCTCTCGAAGCCTGAGGCGCGCGTGGCGGCTCCCCGTGCCTTCGACGCCGGCGACGCCGGACAGGCGCAACGCGCTTCGCGGCTCGCTTACCTGTCCCCGCTCGTGGCGCTCGCGGTCGCGATCGCCCTCTGGCAGGCGGTGGTGTGGAGCGGCTGGAAGCCCGAGTGGGTGTTGCCCGGCCCGTGGCCTGTCGCCAAGCGGCTGTGGACGGAACTCTCGACCGGCGAAGTGCTCGCCGCCGCGAAGATCACCCTCGGCCGCGCGCTCGCGGGCTTCGCGATCTCGCTCGTCGCGGGAACGCTGGTCGGCATCACGATGGCGCGTTTCGGCTGGCTGCGAGCGGCGCTCGGTGGCCTGATCGCCGGCCTGCAGACGATGCCGTCGGTCGTGTGGTTCCCGCTCGCCATCCTCTTCTTCCAGCTCGGCGAGGCCGCGATCCTTTTCGTGATCGTGCTCGGCGCCGCCCCGTCGATCGCGGTCGGATTGGTGAGCGCCGTCGACCACGTTCCCCCGCTGCTGCTGCGTGTCGGACGCACCATGGGAGCGCGCGGTTTCACGCTCTTCCGGCGCGTCGTGTTCCCCGCGGCGCTGCCCGGCTACGTCGCGGGCTTGAAGCAGGGCTGGGCCTTCTCGTGGCGCAGCCTGATGGCGGGCGAGCTGATGGTGTTCCTCGCCGACCGCCCGTCGATCGGGGCCCGCCTGCACTTCGCCCGCGAACTCTCCGACCCGGAGGGCCTGCTCGCCTGGATGATCGTCGTCCTCTCGATCGGTATCGTCGTCGACCTCGTGGTCTTCGGCCGGCTCGAGCGGCGCTTGAGAGAACGTCGAGGACTTGCCGAGGAGACTGGCTCGTGACTTCCACGCCCCCCTTTTCCGCCCTGCTGCTCGACCTCTGGAAGGAAGTCGGCCGCCACGATGCGCTGACCGA
Organism: Planctomycetaceae bacterium; assembly: GCA_013360535.1. GTDB lineage: Bacteria > Planctomycetota > UBA1135 > UBA1135 > F1-120-MAGs118. The sequence goes on along the minus strand of JABWBL010000301.1, from coordinate 416 downwards.
GTCGCTCGAGCGGCTGTCGACGGACGAGGTGCGGCTCAAGGTCATCCACGGGTCGGTCGGCGCCATCACGGAGAGCGACGTGATGCTCGCGTCGGCGTCCAACGCCATCGTGCTCGGGTTCAACGTCAAGGCCGAGCCGAAGGCGGCAGGCCAGGCGCAGGCGAGCGGTGTCGACGTCAGGAACTACAACGTCATCTACGAGGCCCTGAACGACCTCCGGGCGGCGCTGGCCGGCATGCTGGCGCCGGAGATCCGCGAGACGACACTGGGCCGCGCGCAGGTCCGTCAGGTCTTCAGCATCTCGAAGCTCGGGCCCATCGCGGGCTCCTACGTCCAGGAGGGCAAGATCGTCCGAAACGCCAAGCAGTCCTGCGACTTCCTCGTGGTGGCCATGCACTGGGGCGTCGAGCGCACGA
>JABWBL010000300.1 GCA_013360535.1 Planctomycetaceae bacterium | reverse complement strand
TCAACAACGGCTGGGGCGGCTACGAGTGCTGCTGGGCGCGGACGATGCTCGCCTCGCTGGTCGGGGCGCTCGAGGTTCCCGGCGAGACGGAGCCGCTGCCCGCTGTCCAGACCGAGGCGCCTCCGGTGCCGCCGGAGCCGATCGCGAGCAAGGACCGGCCCGAGGCCGTGCTGCGCGTGATCCTCGGGCTGCTCGCGCTGACGGCACTCGCCTACCTCGGCGGCCACAAGCGCGTGATCGAGCTCGAGCGCAAGCTCGGCATCTCGCAGGTCATCACGGCGGGCCTGCCGTTCCTTCTGCTGGGCATGGTCGCGCGCCAGCCGGCCGTCGGCGTCCTGACCGATTCCGTGCTGAACGAGCTGCGCCCGGTGCTGCTGATCGGACTGGGTTCGATCGGCTTCGTCGCGGGCTTCCGCTTCGAGGCGAAGCTGTTCCAGGGCTTGCCGCAGGGCACTGGGACGATCGCGCTGCTCTCGACCTTCCTGCCGTTTGCGGCCGTGGCGCTCGCCACTGCGCCCCTGCTCGTGCTGTTCTCCGGCGCCGACTGGCGCTCGAGCCTGCAGGATCCGGTGTTCGTGCGCGATGCGCTGATCCTCGCGACGGCCGGCGCCTCGACGGCGCGCTCGGCGGTGCGGCTGTTCGACACGAGCGACGGCGACAGCATCGCCGCGCGCGTGATCCGCATCGAGGAGCTCGCCGGCGTGCTCGGCCTCGCGCTCGTCGCGGCCTTCTTCCGCAGGCAGGATCCAGCGGGCGCGTGGAACCTGCCGGGTGCGTTGTGGCTGCTCGTCACGCTCGGGCTGGGGACGGCGCTCGGGCTCCTGTACTACACGATGCTCGCCTCGACGCGGCGCTGGCCTGAGCTGCTCGTGCTGACCCTCGGCGCGATCGCGTTTGCTGCGGGCTCGGCGGCGCTGCTGCAGCTCTCGGCCGTCGCCGTCTCGTTCGTCGCGGGCGTGCTGCTCGCGAACTTCCCCGGCCAGTACCAGACGCCGCTGCGCGAGATGCTCAAGCGCCTCGAGCGCCCGATCTACCTGCTCGCGCTGTTCCTGATCGGCGCCCAGTGGGACGTCGGCGACTGGCGCGGGTGGGCGCTGATGCCGGTGTTCATGGTGGCGCGCCTCGCCGGCAAGGCCGCCGCCGCGGCCATCGCGGGCAAGAGCGAGTCGATGCCGATCGCGGCGAACGAGAGCCGCACGCTCGTGCTCTCCCCCATCGGCGCGCTGGCGATCGCGATCGTGGTCGACGCGCAGCTCCTGTTCCCCTCCGGCTCGATCTCGCTCGTCGTCTCGGCCGTCATCGGCGGCGGCGTGCTGACCGAGATCTTCGTGCAGTTCGCGTCGCGCCGCCGCGCGCGCCGGGCGCGGGTCGAGGCGCTCAAGGAAACGCGACCGTGAACTGGGTCATCGTCGTGTTCCTGTTCGGCCTGATGCGCGCGATCCGCACGTTCGCGGAGGCGTCGCCGTCGACCATCGGCGTGTCGGTCGCGCTCGGCTACCTGCTGCTCACCGGCTTCTTCGTCGGGCGCATCTTCGCGTCGATCGGCCTGCCCAAGCTCACCGGCTACCTCGCGACCGGTCTCGCGGTCGGACCGGCGGCGCTCGGACTGGTCGGCGAACCGATGGTCGAGAGCCTGACGATCGTCAACGGCATGGCGGTCGCGCTGATCGCGCTGACGGCGGGGCTCGAGCTCGAGTTCGGCGCGATGCGTCCCCTGTTCCGAACGATCCGATGGATCACGCTGGTCGGCATCCTCGGCACGGCGGCGCTCCTCGCGGTAGCGGTGCTGATGCTGAAGGAGCACCTGCCGTTCCTCGACGGGCTCGAGGCGGGCCAGACCGTCGCGGTCGCGGCGGTGCTGGCCGTCGTGATGGTCGCGCAGTCGCCGGCGGTCGTGGTCGCGCTGAAGAACGAGATGCTCGCCGATGGACCGGTGTCGCGCACGGCACTCGGCGTGGTCGTGATCGCCGACCTGGTCGTGATCCTCCTGTTCGCCCTGGCCTCGTCGGTCGCCAAGTCGATGCTCGGCAGCGGCAGCGACCTGTGGTCGACGGCGGGCTCGCTCGCCTGGGAGCTCGTCGGCTCGCTGGTCGTCGGCGGTGCGCTCGGCTACGTGCTCTCGCTCTACATGCAGCGCGTCCGCGGCGGCGCCTCGTTGTTCGTGCTGACGCTCGTGTTCATCATGGCCGAGGTCGGGCGGCGCCTGCACTTCGACCCGCTGCTCGTCGCGCTCGCCGCGGGCATGGTCGTGCGCAACCTGACCACGGTCGGGGACAAGGTGCACGTCACGATCGAAGAGACCTCGCTGCCCGTGTACGTGCTGTTCTTCACCGTCGCGGGGACGTCGCTGCACCTCGACGTCCTGACGGTCGTCGGCCTTCCGGCGGCGGTGTTCGTGCTGGTGCGCGGCACGGGACTGCTCGTGGGCAGCCGGATCGGCGCCCGCATCGCGGGAGCGGGTCCGGAAGTGCAGAAATACGCCGGCTTCGGCCTCTTGCCGCAGGCGGGACTGGCGCTCGCGCTCTCGATGCTGTTCGCCAAGACCTTCCCCGAGTTCGGCGAGGCCGCTGCGGCGCTCACGCTCTCCGTGGTCGCGCTCAACGAACTTCTCGCGCCGGTGGTGTTCCGCATCGCGCTGGTGCGCAGCGGCGAGGCCGGGAAGCGTGCCGGGAGCCCGGGCGGGGCGCACGAACACTAGGGGTCCGCCGAGAGCTGAACCGGCCGGGGACGGAAGCCCGCGCGCGTTTCGGTTCTGGGACGAGGGCTGGACCGGCGTCGGGGAGCCGTCCAGCGGCGCGCGCGAGGGGTCGAAACGCAGGCGAGGAGTCCCGTTTTCATGCCTACGCCCCGTCTCAGCGTCCTGATCCCGACCTACGGTCGCAGCGAGACCATCGCTCGCCTCCTCGAGAGCCTCAAGGACCAGACGATCGCCCCCGAGGCCTTCGAGGTCGTCGTCGTCGACGACGGCTCGCCCGAGCCGATCCGCCTCGACGCGTTCCGCTATCCCTTCGCGCTGACGCTGCTGCGTCAGGAAAACGCGGGGCCGGGTGCGGCGCGCAACGCCGGCGTCGCCCACTGCCGGGCGCCGTGGACGGTCATCCTCAACGACGACGCCGTGCCGGCGAACGACCTGCTCGAGCGGCACCTGCTGCACTCGGGCGAGCTCGACGGCAAGATCGCGGTGCTCGGCACGTTCCGCTTCACCGCGGCGGCGCTGCAGAGCCCGTTCGTGCAGGTGCTCGCGGGCACCGACCTGCTGTTCGACTTCCCGCGCCTCAAGCCCGGGCAGCTGCACGGCTGGACCTTCTTCTGGACCTGCAACATCGGCCTCCCGACGCAGGCCCTGCGCGACCACCCGTTCGATGCGGAGCTCTTCCGCGAGCCGATCTGCGAGGACGTCGAGCTCGGGTACCGACTCGAGAAGGAAGGCTGGCGCGTGCTGCACGACGCCACTGCGGTGTGCGAGCACGACCACGTGCTCGAGGCGAAGGGCTACTTCCGGCGCATGGTGCGACTGGGCGTGAACATGGCTCGCATGCACGCCAAGCATCGCGACCCGCACCTCCTGCACATGCCCGACGAGCGCCACCTCGGGCCCGGCTTCTTCGCTTCGCTGCAGCAGAACGTCGAGAGCTTCCACACGACCTTCCGCAAGGTGCTCGACAAGCTTGCGAGCCTCGACCGCGAGCACTGGGGCAAGACGCTGCCGCGCGAGATCGTCTCGCAGGCGGGCCAGCTCGTGCGCCAGATGGGCACGCTGTGCTACTGGCGTGGCCTGCTGCTCGAGAAGGAAGGCAACGACCCCTTCGCGGTGTGCGACGAAGGCCCGAAGGCGGGCGAGCTGGTCTCGATCGTCGCGGTGTCGTTCAACGCGCTCGCGAAGACGCAGCTGTGCGTCGAGGCCTTGCGCGCCGCAGCGGATCCGCGGCACCCGACGGAGCTCGTGTTCGTCGACAACGGCTCGACCGACGGCAGCGCCGAGTGGCTCGCCGAGCAACCGGACGTGCGCCTCGTGCGCAACACGCACAACGAAGGCGCTCCGCACGCGCGCAACCAGGGCCTCGCCCTCGCGCGCGGCCGCTGGATCGTCGTGATGGACAACGACGCGCTCGTCACGCCCGGTTGGCTCGCGCGCCTCCTGCACCACGCCCAGGTCGACGGTCGCAGCGGCTGCGTCGGTCCGGTCTCCAACCGCGCGGCCCACGGTCAGGAAGTGCCGTTCGACGGCCCGACCGATCCCGCCTCGCTCGCCGCGCACGCCGAGGCGTGGGCGGAGGCCAACTACCGCAAGGGGCGCCCGCAGAACATCCTGACCTCGTTCCTGCTGCTCTTCCGGCGCGAGGTGCTCGACACCATCGGCGGCTTCGACGAGCGCTTCTCGCCTTGGGGTTTCGAGGACGACGACTTCACGCTGCGGGCGGCGCTCGCGGGCTTCCGCAACCGCGTCGCCGTCGACGTCTTCGTGCGCCACGAGACCTACGACGACGCGACGAAGAGCGCACGCCACAACGAGCTGCTCGCGCGCAACTGGGCACGCTTCAGCGAGAAGTGGGCCGGACGCAGCGATGTCCCCTACGGCGACTACAAGGCGATCGAGCCCGGACTGATCGGCGGAGTCGCGCGCGAGCGCCTGTACGTGCCGCTGCGCCCGACGAGCGCCAGGCCCGCGGCGCAGCCTGCCGCGCCGTTCCCGGCCGCCACCGATTCCACCGTGCTGGAGAGCTAGATGCAGCGCCTCACCCTGTGTGTCATCGCCAAGAACGAAGAGGCCATGCTCTCCGACTGCCTCGCTTCCGTGCGAGGCCTCGCGGACGCGATCGTCGTGGTCGACACGGGCAGCAGCGACCGCACGGTCGAGATCGCGCGCGAGCACGGCGCGAAGGTCGTGCACCACGAGTGGTCCGAGGACTTCGCGGCCGCCCGCAACGCGGCCTTGCCGCACGTTTCGAGCGGATTCCTGCTCGTGCTCGACGCCGACGAGCGACTCGGGCCCGGAGCGCGCAGCGCGCTTCGCAAGGCGCTGCGGCACGACGACTTCGACTGCGGCCTGCTGCCG
>JABWBL010000299.1 GCA_013360535.1 Planctomycetaceae bacterium | reverse complement strand
GTCCCGGTTGGGGCTGGCCCGTCGCGGGCTTGCCTTGGGCCGGCGGAGCCTGTCCGGCAGGAGCTTGCCCCTGGGGGGCCTGCGCGGCGAGAGCGAGGCTCGCGCCGAGGGCCAACGCGGCCCCGAAGATGGCGATGGAACGAGGTTGCATTGCGGCGAACGATACCGGCGGAGCCGGGGTGGGGCGAGCGGGGGTGTTCTTACGCAGGCGCGCGGAAGCTGTGAGAGTGAGCGGGAGCTGCGCGGGTTCCGTCGGGCAGGGCGGACTTATCGACGGGGGGCCTCGACGGCCTCGAACATCAGGTAATGCGACTCGGCCATGCCGAGCTTCTGGTACGTGGACTGGGCCGGAAGATTGTTCCGGTCGACGTACAGGCGCAACGCGACCACGTCGCCACGCTGGCGCGCGAGCTCGAGCACGCGCTCGTGCAACGCCCGGTACACGCCGCGCCGGCGCGCCGCGGGCATCACGTACACGCTCTGGATCCACCACGCCCAGCCGTTGCGCCAGTCGCTCCACTCGGCAGTCACGAGCAGGCAGCCCGACGGCGCTCCATCGACGTCCGCGACGAGGTAAAAGCCCCTTCCGGGGTCCGCGAGCGCCGCTTCGACGCCCCGTTCGAGGGTCGCGCGGTCGAGCTCGAGCCCCTCGCTCTCGCGCGCCATCGACAGGTTGAACTCGACGAGCACGCGGAAGTCGGCCGAGACGGCCGGGCGCGCGCGCACACCGGGCACCACGTCGCGCTGCAGGAAGGGGTCCATTGGGCAGGAGTCTAGCCGTTCCGCTCGCGGGGCTCCCCCATCGGATTTCCGGCCGGATTTGCCGCGCGGCGCGAGTCGGGGGATGCTTGGGGGGCTCGTGCGCGGGGAACTTCCCGCGCGGTTCGCCTCTCCCACAGGGTCCCGCCCCTGCCACGCTCCCTCGATGCACCTCCGCCTCACGCTCGCCAGCCTGCTCACCCTCGCGGCCCTCGCTCCCGCACAGACCGGCCACAACCCCGAGCAGCTCATCCCGTTCACCTACGACTCGGGCTGGCTCTCCAACCCGGGCGCGAGCGAGACCGTCGTCGCCTCGCACACGATCCGCATCGCCAACGCCTCGTGGATCCGCCTGCGCTTCCAGGCCGCGCTCCTGTGGAATGGCGGCGACGAGGATTTCGGCACGTACTTGCGCATCACGTCGCACCGCGACGGTTCCGTTCAGGAGCTGCGCACGCGCCACGTGCGCGAGTGGGGCCTGACGAGCGCGTACTTCAACGGCGACGCCGTGCAGGTCGACCTCGTCGCGCCCGCCGGCGCCGGTCCGTCGCGCCTCGTGCTGCGCAACGTGTGGATCGGCCCGATCCTCTCGTCGCAGCTCAGCCAGTGCGGCGCGACCGACGACCGCGTGCCTTCGAGCGACCCGCGGCTCGCGCGCACGCTGCCGGTGACTTGCACGAGCTGGCTGTTCGACGACTGCACGCACTGCCTGACGAGCGCCGGCCACTGCTACGCCGACCCGGCGTGGATCACTGTCGTCGAGTTCAACGTGCCGCCTTCGACGAGCTTCGGCACGGTCAACCATCCCGGGCCGCAGGACCAGTACGCCGTCGATCCGGCCTCGCGCCAGTTCCAGAGTGGCGGCGTCGGCAACGACTGGTCGGTCTTCGGCTGCTTCCCCAACTCCAACACGGGCCTCACGCCCGCGCAGGCGCAAGGTGGCGGCTTCTTCCGCCTCGTCGCGCCGCCGCCGGTGAGCCCGAGCGTGCAACTAGCGGTCACGGGTTACGGCTCCGACACCAACGACCCGACCTACAGCTTCTGGCAGCAGACGCACACCGGCGATTACGTGCTCTTCAGCGGCACGACGATTCGCCACACCGCCGACACGACCGGCGGCAACTCGGGCTCGCCCGTGGTGTGGAGCGCGTCCGCTCCCGACGCCGCCATCGGCATGCACACGCACGGCGCCTGCAGCACGACCGTTCCGATCGGCTCGAATTCCGGCACCGCGAGCACCCAAGCCAACTGGACCGCTGCGCGCGCCAATCCCCTCGGCGTCTGCGCGCCCGCCTCGAGCGCGCAGGCCTACTGCACGCCGAAGCTCAACAGCCTCGGCTGCGCGCCGACGATCTCGTCGACGGGCGCCGCGAGCGCCACCGCCGGCGCCGGCAGCTTCACCATCACCGCGACGAACCTGCTCAACCAGAAGACCGGCCTGCTCTTCTACGGCTACCTGCCCGCCTCCGCGCCGTTCATGGGAGGCACCCGCTGCGTCGAATTCCCGCTGCGCCGCACTCCCGTGCAACCGACCGGCGGCAACACGAGCGGCTCGAGCTGCACCGGCTCGCTCTCCTACGACATGGGCGCGCGCATCACCTCCGGCCTCGACTCCAACCTCGCCCTCGGCTCGATCGCCTACGCGCAAGTCTGGTCCCGCGACCCCGGCGACCCCCTCGGCGCCAGCCTCACCGCCGGCCTGCGCTTCTCCATCGGTCCGTGAGCGCCTGAGTCAGCGCTGCAGCACGTCGTCCCAATAAGTGCCGGTCGCGCCTTCGTCGGGGGAGCCGTCGATGTGCCAGCAGTGCCAGGGGCCGACCTGGCGGCCTTCGCGGTATTCGCCGACGGCGCGTTTCTGGCCGTGTTCGTAGAAGAACTCCCACCAGCCGAAGGGTTCGCCCTCGACGAAGGAGCCCTCGCAGCGCGGCGTGCCGGCGTCCCACCACACGCGCCAGACGCCGGTGCGCTGGCCGGAGACGTACAGGCCCTTCGACTCGACGCGGCCGTTCTTGTGCCAGGTGGTCCACGGGCCTTCGCGCGCGCCGTTCGAGTACTCGCCGTGGGCAGCGACGGCGCCGTTGGCGTGCCAGCTCGTCCACGGTCCTTCGCGCAGGCCGGCGCGGAAGAGGCCACGCTCCGAGACGCGCCCGTTGCGGTGGTGGAAGATCCACTCGGCCGTGCGCTGGCCGCGCTCGAAGGTTCCCGTCGCCGCGAGCTCGCCGTTGTCGTGCCAGAGCCGCCACTCGCCGTGCGGCTCGCCCGCGACGTAATCGCCCTCGCTCTCGGGCCGCCCGTTCTCGTGCCACGTTAGCCAGTGACCGACGCGCTGCCCGCGCTCGTGAGCGCCTTCCGCGCGCTTGAGCTGCGTGCGCTCGTGCCAGCTGGTGTGCCAGCCGTGCAGCACCCCGCGCTCGTACTCCTCCTCGGCGAGCTTGCGCCCGCTCGCGCTCCACGAACGCCACGCACCGTGGCGCAGGCCGTTCTCGACCGGGCCCTCCGCCGCCTTCGCGCCATTCGCGTGCCGCTGCGTCTCGCGCATGGCGCCGCGCTACTTGTCCTTCACGCGCTGGCCCGCGTGGTACGTGCCACTCGCGGCCGTGTCGAGCGAGCCGTCCTCGCGCCAGCAGGTCCACAGGCCCTCACGCTGCCCGGCGACGTGCGCGCCCTCGCTCTCCTTCTGGCCGTTCTCGTACCAGCGTGAGCTTTGGCCCTCGGGCTTGCCGTTGGCGTAGCTCGTCTCCGAGCGCGGCTTGCCGTTCGGCCAGAACTCGCGGTGCATGCCGCTCGCCTTGCCGTCGACGTACTCGCGTTCGGCGCTGAGCTTGCCCGCGTCGTCGTACTCGCGCGTGACGCCGTGCAGCTTGCCCGCGCGGTACTGCTCGACCAGCTTCACCGTCTCGTCGGGCAGCCGGTAGATCCACTCGCCCTCGCGCTGGCCCGCGACCGACTGGCCCTGTTCCGCCTGCACTCCGTTGCCGTGCCAGACGCCGCTGGGACCCTGCAGCACGCCGTTGCGGAACGTGGCGAGCGACTTCTTCGTGCCGTCCGGCCACCAGGTCCGCTCCTCGCCCTCGACCTTGCCGGCGACGAAGGTCGCCTCGTAGGTGAGCGTCGCGACGTCGCTCCACTCGCGGCGCAGGCCGTCGAGCACGCCCAGCTTGTAGTTCGCCTCGACGCTGGGGATGCCGCTCTCGTGCCGCAGCGTGTAGAGGCCGTCCTTCTCGCCGCCGCGGTAGGTGCCCTCTTCGGTCACGACGCCGTTGGGCGCCCAGCGCCGGAACGGCCCGTGGTTCTCGATGCCGTCCTCGGTCTTGCGCACGCGCCGCGAGAGCTTCGGACTTCCGTCGGGGAAGAACTCCTCGCGCAGCTCCGTCCCGGCCCAGTCCTCGGCCCCTGATCCCGTTGCGGGCGCCGCCTCCGGCTCCGTCGCGGGCTGCCCGCCCGCCTGCGCCCCACGGTCGTCCGGCTTGGCGAGCCCCGCTGGAAGCTCGATCGGCTTGGGAGCCCCCACGTCGGAGGCGCCGCCGGAAGCCATCGGGCCCGCGCCGCTGCCGGCCGCGCCCAAAGTGGAAGGAGCGGGCGGCGCAGGGGGCTCGCAACCCACCAGCAGCACGCCGGTGAGCACGCTCAACGCCGAAACGGCCGCAGCAAGCCTGAGACCTCGCATACGACCGCCAGCATACCCCTCGCCGCCCGCCCGTTCCGCCCTCCCTCGGGCCTCACGACGCGCGTCACGTCGACTCCGCAGGGCGCCTTCGCCCGCCTGCGCGGGTCCGGTGCGAGGTCCGAGGAGAGCGGCTTGGGAAAGGACCGTCGTCGCTGGGCGGGAAGCCCGAACGACGACGGCCCGAAACTCTCCTAGACTGGCCGCGGCCTGCGAGACCACGACCGGCGTCTCCATCCCCGCGCCCGTTTTCGGGGCTGCAACAAAGTGGGATTTTTTCTGAGGAGCGCCAAGCCCGAGCACTTCGACCGCCCGGAGGACGGAACCGGCGGGCCACCAATGCAGAAGGGCCGGCCTGTGGGCCGACCCTTCTCTGGATGGTAGCGCGGGCAGGATTCGAACCTGCGACCTCCGGGTTATGAGCCCGACGAGCTGCCAGACTGCTCCACCGCGCGACGCGAGGGCGGAAGGTTAGGGCCGGGGGCGGGCGAGATCAAGGGGCAGCTTGGGAAGAGGCCCGGAAAGCGCGGGGATCCTCACGGGGCGCGCAGGAGGGCCGCGAGGACGGGCGCGAGCGCTTCGGGCGGTTCGCGCGAGGTGTCGAGGCGCTGCGCGGCGACCTCGAGGTACCAGGGCTCGCGGCGCG
>JABWBL010000298.1 GCA_013360535.1 Planctomycetaceae bacterium | reverse complement strand
CGCGCGCAGGCTCGGCCACAGGTCGAGCGAGCCCGAGGCCCCCTCGGCGGCGCTGCCTGCTCGCAGCGCCGCGAGGGCCATGTCGAGTCCCTTGGATTGGGCCGCGCAGTTCGCACACGTGCGCAGGTGCGCCTCGAGGGCGAGCCGGCGTTCGTGGGCGTCCCGATCCGAGTGCTGGCCCGCCTCAGGGAGGGCGTCCCTGTCGAAGATCAGCTCGAGCGCTTCCGCGCAGTCCATTCCAAGGGGCTTCATGGCGTGCAGAGGTTCGTGACCAGCGGGGCTACGGGTTGGGTTCCGCGGAGTTGGGCCGAATCGGATTTCTGTCCGGAGTCGCGCGCGCGCCGGGTTGCCCCTTGGGCTTGCCGCGGTCGGCGCCCGAGCTCTGGGCCCGCTCGCGCCGCTCCCACTCCTCGAGAAACAGTTTCCGGCCGCGGTGCAGGCGCCAGCGCACGGTGACGTGCGTCGCGCCGACGATCCGGGCGATTTCCGTGCAAGGCAGGCCCTCGAGCTCGCGCAGCGTGAGCACCGCCTGGAAGTGCGGAGCGAGCGCCGCGATGCACTCGCGCACCTTGCGCGCGGTCTCGGAGGACTCGAGTCGTTCGGAGGGCGACGGCGCGTCGCTCACGACCTCCGCTTCCCAGGCGCTCGCGTCCTCGTCCTCCCCGCTCGCCTGCTGCGTCACCAGCCGCCGGCGGCGCAGGTGATCGATGGCGAGGTTGGTGACGATGCGGTGCAGCCAGGTCGAGAAGCCGTACTGGAAGTCGAAGCGCTCCAGACTGCGGAAAACCCGCAGGAAAGCCTCCTGCACGAGGTCGCGGGCGTCCTCGTCGGACGGCACGAGGTTGCGCGCGATGCGGAAGGCGCGCTGCTGGTGGGCGCGCACGAGCTCCTCGAAGGCGCGCTCTTCGCCGGCTTGCGCGCGGCGGATCAGGTCCTGCTCGCGCGGGTCGGGCGGCGGACCGCGCTCCAGCTCCGCCTCGGCGCCGGCGTCCTCCGGCGACTGGGGATCGGACGACGACTCCCCCTCTGCCGCGGGCACGGCAGGGTCCTCATCCAGAGGCTCGCGCGGGATCTCCATCGTCGTGGCCGGCCGCATGGGTAGCGATGGAAGCGTAGCCGCGGGCGGACCGGGGGAGCCCGTGGCTGGCGCTCCCCACTACGGGGAACCGGGTACGTACGTTGGCGGAGACTTCGGTCCCGGGTCAGACCGCCGGGAAACGGCCCGGGATCCAGCCCGAGGTGCGGAACTTCTTGCGTCGCGAGCGGACGAGCTCGTCCGGCGCGAGGCCGTCGAGCCCTTCGAGCTCGCTCAGGATCGTCCGCTTGACCTCCTCCATCGCCACCTGCGGCGCGCGGTGGGCGCCGCCGAGCGGCTCGCGGATCACGCCGTCGATCACGCCCAGCTTGAGCAGGTCCTTGCTGGTGAGCTTGAGCGCCTCGGCCGCGTCCGGGGTGCGCTCGCCGTCCTTCCACAGGATCGCCGCGCAGCCTTCGGGGCTGATCACGGAGTAGTAGGCGTACTCCATCATCAACACGCGGTCGGCGACGCCGATGCCGAGCGCTCCGCCCGAGCCACCCTCGCCGATCACGATCGACAGGATCGGCACGCGGATCGACATCATCTGCAGGATGTTCTCCGCGATCGCCGCTGCCTGACCGCGCTCTTCCGCGCCGATGCCCGGGTACGCGCCCGGGGTGTTGATCAGCGTGACGATCGGCAGGCGCAGCTTCTGCGCGAGCAGCATCTTGCGCAGCGCCTTGCGGTAACCCTCCGGGTGCGCGCACCCGAAGTTCGTCGCCAGGCGCTCCTTGGTCGTCTTGCCCTTGCGGTGCGCGATCAGGAGGAACCGCCGGCCGGCGAGCGTCGCGAGGCCGGTGACCATCGCCTTGTCGTCGGCGAAGTACCTGTCGCCGCACAGCTCGACGAAGTCGTCGAGCATGTTGATGTAGTCGAGCGCGACCGGGCGCTCGGCATGGCGCGCGACGGTCACGGTCTCCCAGGCGCTCAGGTCCTTGTAGGTCGCTTCCAGCGCGACCTTGTGCTGCTTGCGGAGCGCCTCGATCTCGCTCGAGATGTCGAGCCGCGTGCGGAGCGCGAGCGCCTCCAGCTCGGCGAGCTTCGCCTCGAGTTCCTGGATCGGCCGTTCAAAGGCCATGCCGCCGGCGTCGGCGCGCGAGGTGGGCTTGTTGGTGGTCGCCATCGTTTGCGTCTGGCGGTGGTGCGCCAGCCGCCGCATGGTGGAGCAACGCACCCCCCACTGCAACCCTCCGCTACCCATCCTTTGCCGGGAACGCCCCGCCCGGGCCCCCGAGGGTCGTCGCCGGAGGCGCGCGAGAAGCGTCCAGACGTTTGGGACGGGCCCCGCGAAGGTGTATCGTCCCGCCTTCCGGGGCGACGAGGGCGGTCCCGGACCCCAAGGCCTTGTGTTGGCGGGCGGCAGGGTTCCTATTTCTAGCGCTCTCCAGCCTCGGCACTCTGGTCTTGTCCCAACAGGCCCCTTCCTCCAGCGCGGCGTCGAATCTGGCCCGCGATCCGGCCTCCCGGCACTTGCCGCGCGCGTGGCGCGTCGAGGTGTTCCGGCGCGACGGTCTCGACGATCCCGATGGCAAGCGTGCGCACGCGGCGGCGCGTGAGCTCGGGCTCGCGCGGCTGCGTTCGTTGCGCCACGGGCGCGGCTATCTACTCTCTCCGGAACTCGAGCGCGCCAAGGTCGAGGAGATCGCGCGCGTGCTGCTCGTCGATCCGGTGCTCGAGACCGTGCGCCTCACCGCACCTTCGACCGCGCCGGTGGCGAGCGTCGGCCGCGCGCGTGTGCTCGTCGCGCGCCGTCCGGGCGTGATGGATCCGGTGGCGCTCACGATCGAACGTGCGATCGAGCGCAGCAAGGTGGCGAACTTGCCCGACGGCTCGCGCGTGCGCGTGCTGACGTTCTCCGCGTGGGAACTCGAGGGCGAGCTCGCGCCGCAGGAACTTGCGCTGGTCGCTTCGAAGATCCTCGCCAACGACGTGATCGACGAGGTGCGCATCGGCGACGAGGCCGTGCACTTCGTGTTGCCCGGCAGCGTTTCCGTGCGCGACGCGGGCGCGATCCCGCTGTGCAAGGCGAGCGACGCGGAGCTCGAGCGCATCTCGAAGGAAGGTCACCTCTCGCTCACGCTGGTCGAGATGCGCGCCATCCGCGACCACTACGTCGCCGCCGGTCGCGAGCCGACCGTGGCCGAGCTCGAGACGCTCGCGCAGACCTGGAGCGAGCACTGCAAGCACAAGACGTTCGCCGGAATCATCGACTACGACGGCGAGCGCATCGAGAACCTGCTCAAGACCACGATCAAGGCCGCGACGCTCGAGCTCGCGAAGCCCTGGTGCGTGTCGGTCTTCCACGACAACGCGGGCGTGATCGAGTTCGACGAGGGCTGGCACGTCTGCTTCAAGGTCGAGACGCACAACCATCCGAGCGCGATCGATCCGTACGGCGGCTCCGGTACCGGCGTCGGCGGCGTGATCCGCGACATCCTCGGCGTCGGGCTCGGCGCGAAGCCGATCGCGAACACCGACGCGTTCTTCGTCGGGCCGCTCGATCTTGGCGAGATGGACCTGCCCAAGGGCTGCATGCATCCGCGCCGCATCCTGCGCGGCGTCGTCGCGGGCGTGCGCGACTACGGCAACCGCATGGGCATCCCGACGGTCAACGGCGGCGTGTGGGTCGACCCGCGCTACGTCGGAAATCCGCTGGTTTTCTGCGGCACCGTCGGCCTGATGCCCGCGCACTGCGCCTCCAAGGAGGTCAAGCCCGGTGACATCATCGTCGTCGCGGGCGGACGCACGGGACGCGACGGCATCCACGGCGCGACGTTCTCCTCGGCGGAGCTGCACGAGGATTCGGTCGTCGTGTCGAGCTCGGCCGTGCAGATCGGCAACGCGATCACGGAGAAGCGTGTGCTCGACGCGCTGCTCGAGGCGCGCGACCGTGGGCTGTACCGCGCGGTGACCGACTGCGGCGCGGGCGGGCTGTCGAGCGCCGTCGGCGAGATGGGCGCCGAGTGTGGCGCGAGCGTCGAGCTCGAGAAGGTGCCGCTCAAGTACCCCGGCCTCTCGCCGGCGGAGATCTGGATCAGCGAGGCCCAGGAGCGCATGGTCTTCGCCGTGCCGCCGGAGAAGCTCGCTGCGTTGCTCGCGGTCTTCGAGGCCGAGGACTGCGAGGCGACCGCGATCGGCACGTTCACTGCGACCGGCAAGCTCGAGCTCGCCTACGCGGGCCAGTCGATCGGCTCGCTCGACATGCACTTCCTGCACGAGGGCACGCCGAAGTGGCTGCGCAAGGCGACGCGGCCCGTGGTGAGCAAGGACGATCCGGCGACGCCGGCGTGCAGTGATGCGAACGCGACGTTGCTCGCGCTCCTCAAGTCGCCGAACATCGCGAGCAAGGAGTGGATCGTGCGCCAGTACGACCACGAGGTGCAGGCGATGGGCGTCACCAAGCCCATGTGTGGCGAGCGCGACGACGGCCCCGGTGATGGCGCCGTGCTGCAACCGCTCCCCCACTCGCGCAAGGGCATCGCGCTCGGCTGTGGGGCGAACCCCAACTACGGCTTGCTCGACCCGTGGGCGATGGCGAGCGCCGCGATCGACGAGGCGCTGCGCAACGCGGTCGCCGTCGGCGGTGATCCCGATCGCACGGCGATCCTCGACAACTTCTCGTGGGGCAACTGTGCGCGGCCCGAGCAGCTCGGGCGCCTCGTCGAGGCCTCGCGCGCCTGCTACACGACGGCCAAGGCCTTCGGCACGCCGTTCATCTCGGGCAAGGACAGCCTCAACAACGAGTTCCGCGTCGGTGACGAGGTCATCGCGATCCCGCCGACGTTGTTCGTGTCCGCGCTCGCGCTCGTGCCCGACGTCGCCCGCGCGGTGACGATGGACCTGAAGACGGCCGGAAATCCCGTGTATCTCGTCGGCTGCACGCACGCGGAGCTCGGCGGCTCGCACTACTTCGCGCAGCGGGGCCTCGAGGGCGGCCGCGTGCCGCGCCCCGACCTCGCGCTCGCTCCGCGGACGTTGCGTGCGCTGCACCACGCGAT
>JABWBL010000297.1 GCA_013360535.1 Planctomycetaceae bacterium | reverse complement strand
CTCGCGGACCATCGTGCGCGCCGCGCGCGGGCGCCGCAGGCCCTCGAGGGGGATGCGCACGCGGAGCCCGAGCGTCCGCAGGAGTTTGACGAGCGCGAGGCGCTCGAGCGCAGGCTCGCGGGACTGAGCGAGATCGAACGCGACGTGCTGCGGCGCTTTCACGCGCGCGCCGAGAGCGTGCGCGAGATCGCGAAGTCGCTCGGGGTGCCGGAAGGAACCGTCAAGTCGCATTTGCACCGCGCGCGCCAGAAGCTCGCGCAAGGAACGAGGCCGTCATGAATCGAATCGACAGGACTGGCGAGTTCTGGGAGCGCGTCCACGCGGCGCTCGACGAACGCCGGGATCCGTACGCGGATCCGCGCGTCGCGCAGGAGCTTGCGGAGCGGCCGGAGCTGCTGGAGCCGCTCGCGGAGCTGTTGCATTCGCTCGAGGCGCTCGAAAGAACGCCTGAACTCGTCGTGCAGGCCCGCAAGCGGCGCCCGATGGCTCGTTTTGCTGCAGCTGCGGTCGTGCTCGCGACAGGCGGCGCCGTGGGCGTGCTCGCGATGCGTCGCGAGCGCACGCCGCAATTCACCTTCGAGCCTTCGCGCGGGACCGTGCTCTCGCTGCAGGCCGAATTCGTGCGTTTCGACGGGCTTTCCTGGCATTCGACGAGCGTCGACATGCTCGAAGGCTGGCGCGGAAACCGCTCGCTGCTCGCCGCGCCGTCCACCGAATCCCAGTTTCCGTCCGTGGCCGTGCTCGCCACGCAGTCCTTCCAAATCGGAGCCCAGTGATGCTTGCCGCCTTGATGCTTTCATTTGCCGCCACGCTGCCCATTCAAGAGCTCGACGCCAGAGGCCAACAGCCCGTCCTGCTGCAGATTCACGACGTGAGCGACCTCGCCGAGCGGATGGGCCCCGAGTTTCCGGCGCGCAAGATCGGTACGTCGCGCCCCGTGGGGCCCAAGGGGACTGCCGAGCGCGGAGTGCCGGTGCTCGCGGACATCCCGCTGCTCGGCTCGTTGTTCACGAACTCGGATCCAAAGACTGCCAGTCCCGAACACGCGACACAGGTCGCGGCGGGCACCCGCTTGATCGAGTCGACGGTGAGGCGACACCTCACGCCGCAGATCTCGGATCCGCATCAGTCCATCGGCAGCACCCAGGCGGGATCGCTCGTCTTCAACGGCACGCGCGCGCAGCACGAGTGGTTGAAGGAGTTCCTGACGCACCTGCGTTCCTACGACAAGCTGGTCGAGGTCGAAGCGCGCTTCGTGCGCGTGCCCGGCGAGCGGCTGAAGGAGCTCGGCATCGAAGGCAACTCGGTGTTTCCCAAGCCGGAGGACGTGCCGACGCTGCTGGAGGCGCTCAAGCAGACGCCGAAGGTGGAATTCATGAGTGCGCCGCGCGTGGTGGTGCTGCCGTTGCAGCGCGCGAGCATCAGCGTGCTCGATCAGGTCCGCTATGTCGGAGACTGGCGCGTGGAGACGGTCGAGCCCGGCGCGCAGGAAGTGCTCGTGCCGGAGATCGAGGAGCTCGAGACCGGGCTCGCGCTCGACGTGCGTGCGGTTCCGCTGCCGGGGGAAAAACTTGCGCTGACCCTCGAGGCGCAGGAAGCCCGGCTCGCACGGCCGCTGGTGCCGTTCACGGAGAAGCTCAAGACGAAGAAGGGCGAGGTGGAGGTCGCCATCGCGCTCCCCGACGTCGCCATCCAGCGCGTCCAGACCGAGCTGCTCCTGCAGGACGGCTCGACGGCCGTGCTGGTCGTCGATCCTTCCAGCTCCAAGGATCGGCTCGTGATTGTCGTGACGGTCCGCTCCGTCGCGGCGAAATAGCCTCGCCCCCTTACCGGGGGACCGGGATCGGCGTACCGTTGGGGAGGTCCGCGCGGAACCACCGTGAGGTTCCGGGCGGGCGACAATTCCAAGCCCCTTTCTTCAGGAGGGTTCCCCAGCCATGTGGAAGCAGCTTCTTTCCGTGGTCCTCGCCACCGCCGTCTCCCAGACCGCGGTCGCGCAGACCTTCACCGCCACGTGCGGCGCCCAGACGGCGACGTTCAACGGCAACACACGCGGTTACTGGTTCGTCGCACCGGCCGATTTCACGATCACCGGCGTGCAGGTCCAGCTCCAGACGAACTCGACCAGCACGTTCCAGAACTTCGCGGTCGTGCGTTTCGACAACCAGACTCCGCCGCCGAGCTACTCCGCGACGACGAACGCCTTCACGCAGCTCGCGCTCGGGCTCGATCTCGCGCAGAACGTCTTCCAGCCCGTCAACGTCAGCGTGCAGGCGGGCGACGTGATCGGCATCTACGGCAACTGCGCGGCCGCTGCGGGAACGACGACCGGTCAGAACTCCTACGCGGGCAGCGTCCAGCAGACGCTCGACATCGGCGGCAACATCGTCAACATCAACCGCTCCGGGATGCAGTTCCACCTCGGCTCCGTGACGTCGCCGCAGGGCATGCACGACGTGTGGCAGGAGCCCTCGAGCTTCAGCATCACGCGCGTCGACTTCCAGTACACGATCGGCCCCGCGCTCCCCGTCGCCTATTGCACGTCCGGCACCACGACGAACGGCTGCGCCGCCTCGATCGGCGCTGACGCCAACCCGAGCGTGTCGGTCGCGAACGCCTGCAACATCACGATCTCCGGCGTCGAAGGCCAGAAGACGGGCATCGTGTTCTACGGCCTCGACCAGCTGCCGCAGCCTTGGTGCGTGTCCGGCGGTTCGAGCTTCCTGTGCGTGAAGGCCCCGACGTTCCGCTCCAGCGCGCAGGCGTCCGGCGGCACCGTCGGCCAGTGCGACGGCACGCTCTCCCTCGACTGGAACGCCTTCCAGGCCGCCAACCCCGGTGCCCTCGGCTCGCCCTTCAGCTCGGGTCAGAAGATCTACGTGCAAGGCTGGTTCCGCGACCCGCCCGCGTGCAAGTCGACGAGCCTCTCCAATGCGCTCGAGATGACGTACGTGCCGTGATCGCATCGGGGGCCTCTGGTTCCCTTGCTCGAAACGGCCGGCTGCCTTCGCGGGTGGCCGGCCGCATTTCTTTCTTCCGCTGCTGCCGGCTCTCGCTCGCATCCGGCGAACACCAAGGGCATGAGGGAACGGGCGCACAGGCACACCCAAGACGCGCGCCGATCGCAGCGGGCGGGATCCAGCGCCGATCGAGCAACGCGCTCAGCGCGAGTGACGGCGGGCGCTGAGCGCGAACAGGATCCACGCGAGGATCAATGCGGCGCCGCCGACCGGCGTGATCGCGCCGAACCAGCGCGGGGCGCCGAGAGCCATCGCGTACAGCGTGCCGCTGAAGAGCGTCAGCCCAAGCAGGAACAGTGCTCCGGCGAGCCCGCCGGAGCGGCCGCGCTCGCTCGCGATGCCGAAGAGCACGAGCGCGATCGCGTGGCTCATGTGGTACTGCACGCCGGTGTTCCACCAGGCGAGCTGCTCGGCGTCGAGGCGCTCTTTCAGCGCGTGCGCACCGAAGGCGCCGAGGATGACCGCGAGGGCTCCGAGCGCGGCACCGATCGAGATCCAGGTTCTCATGACTTGCCTTCCGGGCCGTCGGCCCCAGCGGTCAGTGCGCGGTAGATTTCCCCGGGGAAACCGCCGGGATTGGTCGAAGCGAGCAGGTCGGGCGATTGCAGCGCGCGCTCGAGCTCACGGCGCGCGGCGATGCGCGACACGAGCAGTTCCTCGAGGCGCTTGCGCAACCGGCGCTCCGAGAGGCCGTGCAGCCCGAGCTCGACCCACTGCGACTCCGGCAGCACGCGCTCGACGAGCTGCGCGAGTGCGGGCGGCAGCTCGTGGATCGTGTCGTGGATGCGGTCGTTCTCGTATTCGATGCTCGCGTGCGTGCGCCAGGCGAGGCCCGTGACGCACAGCGCGAAGCCGGCGGCCCACAATGCGAGCGACGGAGCGAAATCGAGGCCCGCGGGCGGAAAACCGAGCTCGCGCGGAGTGAATTCACCCAATTGCACGGACTGGATCGGCGCGAGGAACTCGAACGGAAGCGACGACAGCACAGGCACGTCGAGGCTCATCAGCTGCCAGCGGTGCTGGCTGCCTTGGTAGCTGATCCAGAGCCGGAACAGCAGCATCAGCGCGAGCAGCGCGATCGCGGGGCGCGTGAGCGGCTCGCGCCGCGTGGCCGCGCGCGAAAGCACGAACAGCAGCACGAGCACTTCGAAGAACATCCAGCCGCCGCCGGGTGCGAGCACGCCGGAGACGAGGAACGCGAGGCCCAGGAAGCCCGAGAGCGCGGAGAGGGTCGTCAGCGCATCGCGGGGGAGCTGCGGTTCCTTCCAGGCGGCGAAGATCAGCGCACCGAGCGCGACGACGGCGCCGACGCCGAGCGACGTGTAGCCGGTGCCGACGAGCTCACCATTGCCGTCGACTTGCAGCCCGAGCAGCACGCCGCCGAGCGCGACCAGCGCACAGGCGAGCGCGAGCTGGCGCGCGGCGAGGCTCGTGGTCGCGGCGTTCACTTGCACTCTCCGTCGAGGCCCGGGAAAAGGCGCTCCGCCACCGCGTCGAGGCCCAAGAGCGCCTTGTCGCCCTCGTCAAAGGCCGTCAACGCCGCCGGATGCGCCGCGCGGATCGCGCGCGCGAGGGCGGTCGCCTGACCTTGGGAATCGCGCATGTGCTGCGCGAGGAACGCCGTGGCCGCCTCGTCGAGGATCTCGTCGCGGCTGAGGATGCGCTCGCCGGCGATGGTCGTGGCCCGCGCGTACAGCGCCGTCGCCGCGATCGAAGGCTCGCTCAGGAGCGAATCGGTCGGCGCCCGGCCCGACCACGCGCGCAGCCAGTCCGCGAACAGCCGCGAGAGCCGTTCCGCGCCGGGATTCTTGCGCAAGAGGCCCTGGGTCCATTCGGTGCGGCGCGCGAGTTCCGTCGTCAACGCGAGCGCCGCGAGCGCGTCCTCACGCGAACCCCGCCGCAGGTCCGCCAGCGTGCGTTCGAGAGCCTGGCCCTCCGGGCCGTCGAGCCAGTCGCCAAGCTTCGGGCAGCCCTGCAGCTCGAACACGCGCCGGCGCATCGTCGTCCAGTCCGCGCGCAGCGCCTCGCTCACGAGCGGGTCGAGCTCCGCGACCCGCAGCGACGCC
>JABWBL010000296.1 GCA_013360535.1 Planctomycetaceae bacterium | reverse complement strand
CCGGGAGCACCGCGCTCGTGCTGCAGACCGTGCTGCCCGCGCTGGTCGTCGCGGGCGGCGAGAGCGAACTCGAGCTCGAGGGCGGCACGCACAATCCGCTCGCACCGCCGTTCGAGTTCCTCGAGCGCTGCTTCGTGCCCGCGCTGCGGGCGGTGGGGATCGAGCTCGACCTGCAACTCGAGCGCCACGGCTTCGTCGCTGCAGGTGGTGGTCTCCTGCGGGCGCGCCTGCGCGTTCCCGGCGAGCTGCGTCGTGTCGAGTGGCTGCAGCGCGGCGCCTTCGTGCGTCGCCGCGCGACGATCCTGCTCTCGCAGCTTTCGACCGCGATCGCCGAGAGCGAATGGCGCCGGGTCAAGTCGCGCCTCAACTGGGACGACGCCGATTTCGAGCTGCGCGAGGTCGAGAGCGCGGGGCCCGGCAACGCGCTGCTGCTCGCCGTGGAGCACGAGCACGCGAGCGAGCTCGCGAGCTCGTTCGGAGAGCGCTCGGTGCGCTCGATCACGGTCGCCGATCGCGCCGTCGATGCGCTGCGTGACTACCTCGAGAGCGACGCGCCCGTGGGCGAACATCTCGCCGACCAGCTCCTCATCCCGCTCGCGCTCGCCGGCGGCGGCACGTTCCGCACCTTGCCGCTCTCGCAGCACTCGCGGACCCAGATCGACGTCGTCCGGCGCTTCTTGCCGGTGGACTTCGACGTCACCGACGACGGGCCACGTTCCGTGCGCGTCGTCGTGCGCGCACGGCCCTAGACTCGTGCGGACATGGAAACGCACGAGAGATGCGGCCGTCTGCGCCGGGAGTTCGTGCGCGCGGGAAGTGCGCTGGCGCTCGGGGCGCTCGCCGTCGGCTGCACGTCGACGGTGAAGGCGCCGGAGCGTGTCGACGATCCCGTGAGCGTGCTCCTCGTCCGCGAGGCGCTGCACCGCGGCATCGTCTTCCCGCGCGCGACGGACATGGTCGAGTTCGGCTTCGGCGACTGGGCGTGGTACGCGCTGGAGGAGGACGAGTGGTACGACGTGTTCCCGACGGTGCTGTGGCCGACACGCGGAACGCTCTCGCGTCGCGTGATCGGAGCGGACGACGCGGCGAGCGCGCGAGCGGCGCTGCCGTGGCTCGAGTTCGTCGAACTGCGCGTCGAACGCAGCGCCGCGGAACAGCTGCGCGTCCGGCTGGAAGAGCAATTCGCCGCCGCCGCAGGCGAGCTGGTGCAACCCGCGGGCCGCACGCTGCAGTTCGTGCCCTGCGAGGGCTCCTATTGGTTCGGGCACAACTGCGCCGACGTCGCCGCGCAGTGGCTCGAGGAGCTCGGCTGCGAGGTCTCGTGGCTTCCGATCCGCTTCGACCTCGCGCCGCAGCGCTGACCGTCGCGTGCGACGAACTCAGCGTTTCGCCGTCGAAAACTGCACGGGAACAGGCGCGAGCGGAATGCCGTCGGCGCTCGTGAAGCCCTGGAAACGCTCGCTGTTGAGCGAGAACGTGTAGGTGCGGCCCGGCTCGAGCCGCACGGGCACCGTGAGCACCTTGCGCGCCGCGTCGTAGGAGATCGGGCCGATGATCTCCGGCAGCTGCTCCTTCGAGCCGACGAGCGACCACGACTGGTCGCGCATCGCGCGGTCGAAGCGGACCACGAGCTGGGTGAGCGACGGATCGACGTCGTTCGCCCCGTTGGCGGGCTCGATCCCGACGAGCTTCGGCGCAAGCGCCGGATCCGGCAACTTCGCGGCCTCGTGTTCGAGCAGCTCGACGATGCGCGGCACGAAGGCGCCGAAGTCCGCGTACTTCTCGCGCGCGGCCTCGTACTCGCCGAGCAGCTGCTCGAGCGCCGGCACCCACTTGAAGTGCTGCTTCACCTCTTCGGCCGCCTGCTGCGCCGCCGCCGCGTCGCCCTCGGTCGCGCGCCGGCAGCGCACGACGCTCGCGCGCACGAACGTCTCGTACACCATCGTCTTCCACGTGCCGTAGCCCTGCCGCTGCATCGCCGCCGCGGTGCTCGCGTGGATGCGCTGACCTGCAGCGGCGAGCTCGCGCTCGAAACGATCGACGAACGGATTGGTGTAGGTGTGGCAGAGCTCGTGCACGAAGAGCGGCAGGTAGCTCTCGTCGAACACCGGCAGTCCCTCGGCGTCCCACGTCCAGCAGCCGAACACGGGATTGATGCGCTCCGGAGTCCCGTCGCCGAAGCGCACGCCGACGCCGAAGTTGCCGCCACCGCACAAGAGCCCCGCCGTCGCCGTGTACTGCGCTCCCGCACGCTCGCCGAAGAAGGCGTCGAACCACGGCAGCGCACGGCTCTGCGAGAGCCGCTCGGAGAGCCGCCGCGCGACCTGCGCGTGGAACGCGCGCTCGCCCTCGAAGAACTCGGCGGCCTTCGTCACGCGCGCGAAGTCGCGCAGCTCGGAAAGAAATTCGCGCGCCCGGATCCCGCCCCAGCGGGCGTCGAGCCGCTCGGGAGCCGCTTCGAACGGCACGAGCTCGGCGAGCTCGGGAAGCGGCCCAAGGTGCAGGGCCATGCTCGGGATCGCGTCGTAGGAAACGCCACTCTCCGCCCGCAGCGCGACGAGCCGCTTCACGACCGGGTGCTCCCGCTGCGGGCCGAAGTTCCGCTCCACTCGCTCGGCGTAGGGCGAGCGGCTGTTGCCCATCGTGAACTCGCGGAAGCCCGCCAACCTCGCCACCGTGGTCAGGAGTTCGACCCGCGGGTCGACGTTCGTGTCGATGGCCCGCTTCGCCACGACCGGAGCCGCGACGGCTCCCTGCGACAGTGGGGCCTGGAACGTGGCGGGCGCGCACAGCAAGGCGAGCAAGATCGACAGCACGGGAGCACCTCCAGCGCCCGCGATGCTAGCGTCCGCCCGGGGGGGCCCCGTCGCATCCCAGAAACCTGACGTGCGCGTCACGACTTCGCGGACGTGACTTTTTCACGCCAGCCGACTGCCGCAAAGTCCAGCGAGGGGGTACGCTCGCCTCTCGTGGTGGGGCACTCCAGCTCCGCCGGTCGGCCCGATCAGGTAACGGGCCGGCACCCCCTCGAGCCTCTCAGGAGCTCCGTTCCGTGTCTTCTCTCTCCACTTTCGTGCACCGCGGTCTCGGCCTTGCCGCCGCCGCCTCCGTGCTGTCGCTGGCCGCTTCGGCCCAAGTCCTCGGCTGCGAAGTCGGCGGCGCCGGCGGCGCGATTCCCACGTCCGGCACCGGTGGCGCTGGCGCGCCGCCCGCCAACCCGTACACGTCGACGATCAACGTCGCTTCGATCCCCCCCGGCTCGACCTCGGTCGTCGCCGTCAAGATCTTCGGCGTCACCCACACGTGGGCCGCTGACGTCCAGTGGGTCCTCGAAGACCCCACCGGCACCAAGCACAACATCTTCTCGCGCCTCGGCGGCTCCTGCGACTACGCCGGCGACTACGTGTTCGTTCCGACGGGCCTGTGCGCGGCGCCCTTCACCGCCTGCACCGGCACGCTGGTCGCTCCGGGCACCTACGAGCAGAACTTCGGCACGCACGTCACCGGCACCGGCGGCATCAACAACACGCCGATGAGCTCGATCGTCCCCGCGACGGGCAACTGGACCCTCTACGCCTACGACTACGCCGGAGGCGACGTCGGCACGGTCGGTTCGTGGGATCTGTGCTTCGGCATCCCGACCGCGGGCGCTCCGATCTCGGCTCCGGCCCAGACCGGCCCGGCGAACGGCGGCACCGTGTCCCTCCCGACGACGCTGACCTGGAACTCGATCAGCTGCGCGACGACCTATGACGTCGAGCTCGACGGCTCGGTCGCCCCGGGCCTCACCGGCACGTCGTTCCTCGTGAGCGGCGCCTCGGTCGGCATCCACAACTGGCGCGTCCGCGCCGCCAACGGCAGCGGTGCCGGCCCGTGGTCCACGATGTGGTCCTTCGACGTCCCGCCGCCTCCGCCGGCCGCGACCTGCACCACCAACGGTACGGGCGCGGGCCCGGTTCCGGCCTCGGGCACGGGTGGCGGCGGCGCCTTCCCGGCCACGCTCCCCGGCACGCCGTACACCAACACGTACGCCGTGACGGTCCCGGCCGGTGCGACCCAGATCGTCAAGGTCGACTTCGACTTCACCACCGAGCACACCTGGGTGGGTGACCTCCAGTTCGTCCTGACCGACCCCTCGGGCGTCAGCCACAACCTCGTCTGCCTCCCGCTCGGCAACTGCGACCTGAACGGCGCGTACTCGATCTACGAGACGGCCGGCCTCTCGTGGCCGACGGCCTGCCCGGCCTCGACGGACGTCCCCAACGGCGGCTACGACCAGTTCTTCGGCACCTGGCCGACTGGCACGAACAACATCTTCAACACGCCGCTCGGTTCGATCCCGGTCGTCAGCGGCAACTGGACGCTGACGATCTATGACTGGGCCGGTGGCGACAGCGGCACGCTCGGCGACTGGAGCCTCTGCTTCAACGCGCCGACGGGCCCGATCTCCTACTGCACGGCCGGCGTCACGACCAACGGCTGCTCCGCGACGATCTCCGCCGCGAACAACCCGAGCGTCTCGGCCGCCAACCCCTGCGTCATCAACGTCACGAACGTCGAAGGCGCCAAGTCGGGCCTGATCTTCTACTCGATCACGGGTTCGAGCACCTCCGCCTGGAACGCCTCGAGCTTCCTGTGCGTCAAGGCGCCGACGCAGCGCACCGGCACGCAGGTCTCCGGCGGCACCGCCGGCCTCTGCGACGGCACGCTGACCCTCGACTGGAACGCCTACCAGGCCGCCTTCCCGACCGCCCTCGGCCAGCCCTGGTCGGCCGGCGACACGGTTTGGGCCCAGGCGTGGTTCCGCGACCCGCCGGCCGGCAAGTCGACGAACCTCTCCAACGGCATCGAGATGACTTACGTCCCTTGATTGCCAACTAGTCGCGGAACCACCTCAGCCGCGCCGCGCGAAGCGCGCGGCTTGGGGGCTTCCTCTCCGGGGACGCATTGAGCGTCCCCGGAGCTTTTTCCGGCCGCAGGAGAAACGAGACAGCGGCCAGAAAAAGACGGACTTGTATCTCTCAACCTCCATGGAGAATGGGGGTCGACCTTCACCGGGAGAGGATCGCCGGAGACGGCTGGAGGCCAAGTCCTCGAAGGTAAGAGCGGC
>JABWBL010000295.1 GCA_013360535.1 Planctomycetaceae bacterium | reverse complement strand
CCAGCGCCGCGATGCCGGGCGCGAGCGCGCGCGCGAGCTGCGCCGCGAGCTTGGCGTGCGCGCGCCGCATCTCCTGGTCGTATTCCGCATCGGAGTCCGGACCTGGCCAGAGCGTTCCCGACTCGTCGCGCTCGACGATCGCCGCCACCGGCTTCGCGCCCGGAATCGTGAGCACCGCGAGCACGCCCTCGAGCTCGATTCCGAGCCCCGCGAGTTCCTCCGTCGTCGCGCACGTGATCTCGCACGTCGCGAGCGGCGCCTGCTCCTCGATGCGCGCCTTCGTCAGGAAACTGCCGAACAACTCCCCCAGCCTCGCGCGCCGCCCCTCGTCCTTCTCGACCTGCAGCACGAGCTTCACGACCTCACCGTCCGCTCCTCCTCCGCCCTTCTCACCGCCCTGCTCCGCGCGCTGGCACGCCGCGAACCAACCCGGGATCGCGAACAGCGCGAGGCCGCTCGAGGCGGCGCGCGCGAACTGGCGGCGGTTGAGGTTCATCAGCGGGCGAACTCCGCGCGTTCGTCGGCGGTGAAGAGGTAGAGGAAGCGGCGCGTGAACTCGGGGGAGTGGCCCATGCCGCAGGCGTACAGCAGGAGCTCGCGCGAGGGCGGCGGAGTCTCCAGATCGAGGCCACAGCCGTGGGAACCGGCCCAGCTGCTGCCCTTGGGTGAGATCGAGCGCCAACGCTCGCGCACGACGCTGGCGAGGGCACCGCTCCATTCCACGCTTTGTGACGGTCGCTGCGCTGCCTTGTCGGCCGAGAGGAAGGGCGTGGAGAGCGCGCACTCGAAGGACGGTTGCTGCCCGACGGGCAGTTCACCGAAGCGCTCGCGCTCGCGCACGCAGCCGAGGTCGAACGCGCGCGAGCCGGGCCCGAGCACCTTCGCGAGCTGGGCGGCGATCCACGTGTTGTTCGCCGTGGTTCGTGTGCGCAGGCGCTTGTCGAGGAGCTGGTTGCTCCATTCCACGTTGCGCTCGTCGTCCGGCACCGCGTACAGGTCCTCGAACGGGAAGTTCCCTTCGAGCGCCACGACCGGCGGCTCGCCGGGCACGAACAGCAGCGCGTGCACACGCGACAGATCGAAGCCGCGGTAGTCGAGCTGGAGCGTCGTCGCGCACTCGATGTCGCAGGCGGCAAGCCACGCGAGCTCCGCATCGTCGCCGTGCATCAGGAACAACCCCAGCAGCAGGCCCAGCGTGTCCCGGCGAGCCTCGTCGTCCGGCACGTGCAGCACGAGCCGCGGCCGCTCGCCCGGCTCCAGTTGCCCCACCTGCGAAGAGTCCGCCCGCTGGCACGCCGCGAACCAGCCGGGGATCACGAACAGCGCGAGGCCGCTCGAGGCGGCGCGCGCGAACTGGCGGCGGTCGAGGTTCATGGTCGTCTCACGCTAACCGCCGTGCAGTTCTTCGACGCTGAAGAGGTGCAGGAAACGGCGCCCCATCGCTGGCACGTGCCCCATGCCGCAACGAATGGAGAGCTGTTCCTCGTGGAGCGGCTTCTCGAGGGTCTCGGCGCAGCCGTAGGTGGTCGCCCAGCTGCTGCCCGCGGGAGCCTCGTCGAGCCAGCGGTCCGCGGCGAACGTGGCGAGCGCCTTGTGCCAGGCCTCGCGAGTCGAAGGATTGGCCTGCGCCGCAGCGAGGGAGTGGCACGGCGCAGAGCTCACGCGCTCCGGGCTCGGGCTCGCGTTGACGTCGAAACCAAGTCCGGCGGCCCGCTCGCGAGCGAGTCCACGCTCGAACGCGGGCGAGCCTGGACCGAGCGCCTGTGCGAGCTGCGCCGCGATCCAGCGGTGGTTCCCGTGCACACGTTCGGCGTAGTGTCGATCGTCGGGCTCGAAGGCCGACGAGTCGTAATCCTCGTTCGGGAAATTGCCTCGGAGCGCGATCGCAGGCGCCTGTCCACGCACGTCGAGGATCGCGTGCGCCTCCGTCAGGTCGACGCCCCACGCCTCGAGGTCGGTCGTGGTCGCGCAACGCAGCTCGCACGTCGCCAGCGGCGCGAGCTCTTCGGGCGCGCCCCGCATCAGGAAGATCCCGAAGACCTGCCCCAGTCGCCAGCGACGCGCTTCGTCGTTCGACACGTGCAGCAAGAGCCGCGGTCGATTCTCGTCGGGTCCCGGCGCTGGCAGCCCCACCGCTGGACGCGGGCGCGCACAGGCCGCAAACCAGCCTGGAATCGCGAACAGCGCGAGGCCGCTCGAGGCGGCGCGCGCGAAGTGGCGGCGGTCAAGCTGATTGGGGTCGCGGCGCGAATCCAAGGCGAAGGCGCTCCGGGAAAGGAGAAAGAAGTCGAACAGGCGCAGTGCCTGTGAAAGCGGAAACGGCGCCCAGCCGGAAAATGCTGGGGAATCGAACGGAATCCGGGGGCGAGCGCGCGCGGCGCTATTCGAGGCCGATCAGGGAGCGGATCTGGCGCAGGGCGCGGTCGAGGTCTTCGTTGATGACGACGTGGTCGTACTTGACGCGCTCGCGGTACTCGTCTTCCGCCTTTTTCAGGCGGCGTTCGACGACTTCGGGGGCGTCGGTGCCGCGGCCGACGAGGCGCCGGCGCAGGGTCTCGAAGTCGGGCGGCGAGACGAAGATGTAGAGGCCGGGCTCGCCGAGCAGCTTGAGCTGGTTGGCGCCTTGCACGTCGATCTCGAGCAGGAACACCTCGCCGCGGGCGAGCGCGTCCTCCATCGGCTTGCGCAGCGTGCCGTAGAGGTTGCCGTGCACCTCGGCGTGTTCGATGAACGCACCCTCGCGGATCAACTGACGGAACTGCTCGGGCGTGATGAAGTGGTAGTCGCGGCCGTCGACCTCGCCGGTGCGCGGCTTGCGCGTCGTGGCGGAGATCGAGAAGTGCACTCGCGGGTCCTCGAGCAGGCGGCGGCAGAGCGTGCTCTTGCCGGCGCCGGACGGGCCGCTCATCACCACCATCTGGCCCTTGCGCGCAAGGATTTCGCCCGTCGCCACGCGCTACTCCACGTTCTGCACCTGCTCGCGCAGGCGCTCGATCTCGGTCTTGAGCTCGACCACCGCGTGCGCGACCTCGGCGTCGGAGCACTTGGAGCCGATCGTGTTGGCCTCGCGCAGGAACTCCTGCACGAGGAAATCGAGCTGGCGACCGACCGGCACCTTCTTCGTGCACAGCAGTCCGAGTTGCGCGAGGTGGCTGTCGAGGCGCGTCAGCTCCTCGGTGACGTCGAGCCGGTCGGCGATGAGCGCGATCTCGCGCGCGAGGTCGGTCGGCGCGAGCGTCGTGCCGGGGCCGAGCAGCTCCGCGACACGCTTGCGCAGCGTCTCCTGGTGCGTGACGACGACCACCGGCATGCGCGCGCGAATTCGTGCAGCGAGGGCGGCGATCAAGTCGCGGCGCGCGGCGACATCGCGGGCGAGAGCGGCACCTTCGCGCTCGCGCATCTCCGCGAGCGAGTCGAGGGCCGCGTCGACGACCGCGAGCAGCACCGTCCGCGCCTCGGCGACGGCCTTCGAATCAGGCGCGCTGTGGAACACGCCCGGCAGGCGCGCGATGTCGTCGATGTCGAGCTTCGCGCCCAGACGCAGCTCGTAGTTGAGCTTGTCGAGCAGCTCGCGATAACGCTGCGCGAGCGCGAGGTCGAGCTCGATCGGCGCCAGCGCGACCGACGAGTCGAGCGACACGTTGACGTTGACCGCCCCGCGGTCGAGCCGCTCGCGCACACGCGCCTCGAGCTCGGGCTCGAGGCTCGCGAGCTCCTCAGGCAGCCGCAGCTTGAGCTGCAGGAACTTGTGGTTGACCGCGCGCACTTCCGCGCGCAGCGCGATGCCCCTTTCGCTCCGACTGGCGGAGCCGAAGCCGGTCATCGAGCGCATTGCGCGGCTAGCTCGACTTGAGAGCGCCGGGACGGCTGCCAGGCTTGATCGCGGGACCGTGGGTGCCGGCGGCGCACAGCGGGCATTCCGCCGGGAGCCACGACTGCACGTCGACTTCCGCGAGGCACGCGAACGGCACGCCGTCCTGCTCGAACGGATTGGCGGCGCCGGAGCGGTTGACGATCGACGCGACGCCGACGGGAATCGCGCCGTAGCTGCGGATGACCTCGAACACCTCGCGGCAGCTGCCGCCGGTCGTCAGCACGTCCTCGACGACGAGCACACGCTGGCCGGGCTCGAGCGAAAAGCCGCGGCGCAGCGCGAACTTCTCGTTGACGCGCTCGGTGAAGTACGAGCACAGCCCGAGCGCGCGCGCGACCTCGTGCGCCCACACCACCGCACCCATGGCGGGGCCGACGACGATGTCGGGCGTGACCTCGATGCGCGCGGCGACGGCGCGCGCGAGCTGCTCGGCCTTGCGCGGGTCCGCGAGCAGCAGCGCACACTGGAAATAACGGTTCGAATGGCGACCCGACGAGAGCTGGAAGTGGCCCTCCAGCATCGCGTTCGTGCGCCGGAACAGGTCGAGGACTTGCTCCTGGTTCATCGCTCTACTTCTGCTCGCCCGGGGCCGGATCGGCGGGCGCCTGCGCACCGGCGCCGGGGTCGTTCGGCCCGACCGTGGCGGGCGCGTTCGGGTCGATGAGGATGTTGTTCAGGACCGCGCTCTTGTTCATGAAGTGGATCGCGAGCGCCGTCCCGAGGAACACCGCCGCCGTCCAGGCCGTGAACGTGTTGATGCCCTTCGAGCCGGGCCCGAAGGTCTCGCGACCGTGAACGCCCAGCGCCTCGCCGAAACCGCCGCCGCGGCCTTCCTGCAGGAGCACGACGACGATCAGGACGATCGCCGCGAGGACAAAGAGGATGTAGCAGAGGACGGTGAGGATCGACATGGCTGGGAGCCGCGCCACAAGGGCGCGCGTGGACTACTTGAAGCGGACGATTCCGAGGAACGAATCGACCTTGAGGGAAGCGCCGCCGACGAGCGCGCCGTCGACGTCCGGCGCGTTCATCAGGGTCGAGATGTTATCCGGCTTGACGCTGCCGCCGTACTGGATGCGCACCGATTGCGCGATGGCGTCGCCGTACAGGCGCCGCAGGACGCCGCGCAGGTGCGTGTGGGCGGCCCCGGCCTGTTCGGGCGTCGCGTTGCGGCCGGTGCCGATGGCCCAGACGGGTTCGTAGGCGACCGTGAGCTTCCCCATGCTGCCCGCGGCGACGCCG
>JABWBL010000294.1 GCA_013360535.1 Planctomycetaceae bacterium | reverse complement strand
GAAGGGGCGGCGGTGGCCTCGCCGGGTTGTGCGGCCTCGGCGCCGGCGCTGTCGAGCGTCGCGGCGTGCGAGGGCTGGGTCTCGCCTCCACGCAGGAGGAACCACGCCGCTCCACCGGCGGCGAGGACGAGGACAAGGACGAGGGCAAGGACACGGTTCACGATTCTGGATCTCCGGAGGGACGGCCTGTGGGGTGGGCGCCGGGGATGGGCTCTGGCGTGCCGCGAGCCTACGACGGCTCGGGTCCCAAGTTGGGGCCGAGCCAAGAAACCGGCCCCCGGCTCCGTTTCCAGCGCAGCCTTTACGACTTGCGCCTTGCGGGAGGCCCCCGAGAGGCGTGGGATTAGGGCCTGTGGCCCACCGGCCGCCCCCCAGCGCTCCCTGGAGGAGTCCAACCATGCGCATTCAGAAACTGTGGCTCGCGCTCGCGAGCTTGTTCGTCCTCGTCGCGTTCCCGCGTGTCGCCCACTCGCAGCAGGTGCCGAAGGTCGGCGGCGAATACAAGGACGAGATCCGGCTCGGCTTCAGCATCAAGATGCCGGCCGACTGGGGCTTCGTGCCGCCGCAACCGGGCGAGGTCAACTCGCTCGGCAAGTATCCCGGCGGCGACATGTCGGTGCTGATGAACCCCAAGAACGGTCGCGGGTTCATCATGTTCGAGGTCGAGCTGCTCAAGTTCGATCGCCGCAAGCAGGTGGAGCCCGAGACGATCGAAGGCCCCGACGGCACGAAGATCACCGTCGACCTGTCGGGCGGCACCAAGGACTTCGCGGCCTGGGCGAAGAACCTGAAGTCGGGTTGGACGCGCGTCGAGAAGATGTGCAAGTCGACGACGACCAACAAGGTCCCGACGAAGCTGCACGTCTACCGCAACGAGTTCGACAAGGACGAGGGCATCGCGGCCTACCTGCTCGCGTGGGAGTACCAGCTCGCACCCGACCTCGAGATCGTGATGGTCGCGACGGCGCCGGCGGACGACAAGCGCTGGAACAAGTGGGAAGGCCCGCTGTCGACGATGGCGAAGAGCTTCAAGCCGCTCGAGATCGCGACGAAGAAGATCGCGGTCGCCAAGGGCAACACGATGCGCGACGCGCGCCGTGCGGACCTCGAGAACGAGATCAAGCAGAACCCCGGCTGGAAGCTGTACGAGACGCCGCACTACTTCCTCGTCACCTCCAAGGACGACAAGGACTTCATGAAAGAGCTCATGCATCGCCTCGAGGCGATCCATGAGGTCTACGAGGAGCTCTACCCGCCGTCGCTCGCGGCCGAGCTGCGCCAGCTCGCCAAGGTGCGCGAGGCGGCCGAGGCCGCGGAGAAGAAGGACAAGGAAGGCGACAAGCCCGAGGAGGGCATGACGCCGGAGCAGTGGGAGAAGGAACAGGCGCGCCGCACGCGCGCCGAGCAGGGCGACCCGATGGAGCGCGCGACCTGCAGCGTCGTGCGCGTCTGCAAGGACAGCGACGAGTACCACCACTACGGCGGGCCGGGCGGCTCGGCGGGCTACTGGTCCTACATGACCGAGGAGCTGGTCGTGTACGACGACCAGACCGGCGGCGGGCGCTCGAACACGTGGGCCGTCATCAACCACGAGGCCTTCCACCAGTACGTGTTCTACTTCTTCGGCAACCTCTCGCCGCACTCGTGGTTCAACGAGGGCACGGGCGACTTCTTCTCCGGGTACCAGCTCGAAGGCTCGAAGTTCAAGCTCAAGCCGTTCAACTGGCGCATCGGCACGATCAAGGAAGCGCTCAAGCCCGGCTACGAGAACTATGCGCCGCTGAAGGACCTCGTGCGCTGGACGCAGGCGGAGTACTACGGCCAGAACAAGCTCGGGCTCGGCGGTGGCGAGAACTACTCCCAAGGCTGGTCGTTCGTGTACTTCCTGCGCACGGGCAAGAAGGCTGCCAAGGGCTGGAATCCCGCGTGGGAATCGATCCTCGACACGTACCTGCGCACGTTGGTGGAGACCGACGACCTCTCGAAGGCCGTCGACACCGCCTTCGCCGGCGTCAACTGGGACGAGATCGAGGCCTGCTGGAAACGCTACATCCTGAGCCTGTAGGGCTCGAACGAAAGGAGACCGCCATGGATCGCTCGCAACGGTTCGCGCGGATTGCGGGGGCAGCGCTGCTGCTCCTCGCGCCCGCGTGGGCCGACCGTCTGGTCACCACCGACAACCGCGTCCTCGTGTGCCGCAAGGCGCGCGCCGAGGGCGACGGCTACAAGCTCGAGTTCGAGAACGGCACGATCGTGCTGGCCGACAAGTCGCTCGTGAAGGCCGTCGAGATCGAGGGCGACATGAGCGACTACGTCCCGGCCAACGAGGACGAGCGCAAGAAGCTCGAGCAGGGCTACGTCAAGTACAAGTCGAAGTGGATGTCGAAGCCGGCCTACGAGGACGAGCTGCGCAAGGAGGCGGAGGCGGCGCGCAAGCGCACCGACGAGATCGCGCTGCACTCGCAGTGGAACAGCGCCTGGACCTCGGAGAGCAAGCACTTCCTGTTCACGTCGAACACCAGCCCCGAGCTGCTCGGCCACTATTCCGAGCTGCTCGAGGCCTACTACGCGCTGATGGACGAGCGCTTCGGCATCAAGATGAGCCCGGTGCTCGGCCGCACGAAGATGAAGGTGCACATCTTCAAGTCGAAGAAGGAGTTCCAGAACATCGCCGAGGCCGGGTACTCGACGCTGGGCTACTTCGACCGCTCCAGCCAGGAACTGCGCTTCTTCCACAACTACGCCGAGCCGGCGCAGACCGAGTGGGTGTCGCTGCACGAGTGCACGCACCTGCTCACGTACCTGATCGAGCCGCAGTACTACCCGCAGATCTGGCTCAACGAGGCCGTCGCCGACTACTTCGGGTCGTGCGAGATCTCGCGCGACAAGAAGGGCAAGGTCGTGCTCAAGCCGGGCACGCTGCAGAACGACCGCGTGCTGACGGTGCAGAACGCGATCAAGGACGGCAACGACACCAAGCTCGACGAGCTGTTCCTGATCCCGCGCGAGGGCTTCGACGGCTTCCAGTACGCGCACGCGTGGTCGTTCATCTACTTCCTCAACGAGGCCAACCCCAAGTACAAGAAGGCCTTCGACAAGTTCTTCAAGGACCTGTACACGCAGGCGAAGTCGATCACGTACGAGTCGATCCCGGTGCCGTCGGAGTTCGACAAGTCCGGCGTCGCGAAGCAAGCGAGTCCGAAGGAGATCCGGCGTGTCGTGCTCTCCGCGCTCGGCCACAAGGACACGACCGAGCTCGAGAAGGAGTGGAAGAGCTTCATCGCGGCGATCCCGCTCGACAGCCCCGAGCAACGCTTCAAGCGCGCCTACATCCAGGTCGCCTACCGCGGCCTGTGGGGCAAGGATCGCGAGGAGACCCGCAAGAACGCCGAGCAGGCGCTGGCGGACCTCAACGCGGCGATCGAGGGCGGGATCCAGACCGCGCGGGCCTACGCGACGCGGGCCGAGGTGCTGCAGCAGCTCGACAAGGATTCCGAGGCCGAGGCCGACCTGCGCGCGGCGATCAAGCTCGACCCGCTGAGCGCGCGTTACCGCTGGGAACTCGGCACGCAGCTCTATCCGGGCTTCGCCGGTTTCGCGGACGAGGATGGCTTCAGCTTCTCGGTCGAGGTCTCCAACCAGAAGCCGCCGGAGGGCGAAGCGAAGGAACAGCTCGGCCTCGCGGCGGAGCTCGATCCCGAGACCTACGGCGAGCTGTTCGGGAAGCTCCACAAGTAGTCGCCCTTCGATGGCGCGCAGCCGCGGCCGGTTCGGGAGCCATCCCGGGCCGGCCGCGCCCCTGTGCGACCAGCCGGCTCGGGATTTTGGGCGCGCGAGCCGATAGGCTCTTCCCCCGCCCCTCCGGCACACCGCATGAAGTCCTCCCTCGCGCCCCTCCTCGCGCTCGCGCTCGTCGCCACGGCCTGTCAGGGCACTCGCAAGCTCGCGGACCCCGTGCTCGAGATCCGCGGCCCCGACGCGATCGAGCTCGGCGTCGCCACCGACTACGGCCTCGTGTTCCTCGGCCGCAGCGCACGCTCCGGCCCGATCGAGGTCACGGCCTGGTTCGGCGATGGCCCGAGCGTCGAACAGGCGGTCGTCGAGCCGCTCGGCGGCGGCCTGTTCACCGCCGAGCCGCAGATCCGCTTCCCGCGCGTTCCGCTGCACTTCGACACGCCCGTGGCCGGCACGAAGCTGATCGCCGTCGGCCGCATCGGCCGCGAGCGCTGGGAAGCCGAGGTCACGGTGCAGTCCGACCCGCGCGTCGAGGGACTGCTCACCACGATTCCGCCGCAGGTCGTCGCCTACGACCACCAGACCGGCGTCGGCCTGTACGTGATCGATCCGCAGGTGCCCGACCAGCGCCGCCTCGTCGGCCTCGTCTCCGGCCGCGTCGAGCTGACCGACGCGAACGGTGCCGTCGTGCGCTACCTGACCGCCTTCGGTCCCGATCAGCTGTGGCGCCTCGTCGCCTACCGGCGCGAATACCCCAAGCGCCGCAAGTTCGTCTACCGCGACGACATCCTCTAGGCGCCGCGCGCCGGCGGCCCCCATTGAGGCCAGTGGCTGCGTGTCTCGCGGCGCGCCTCGCCGTCCTTGCGACCGAGCAGGCGTCGCGTGACGAAGTTGTAGAGCGGTTTCGCCGTCTTGCGCCACACCAGCGCCGCGCCCTTGCGACGCGGCGCACGCGGCGGATTGTCAAGCAACTCCGCAGGCGGCGCGAAGTCGACGACACGCACGTAGCGCAGGTAGCGCCGGCGGTGCTTCGCGACGTGGCGCAGGTCGTCGCGCGCGCGGGTGCGCAGCGTGCGCGACCCCGGCGCGTGCACGCTCGCGAGCTGGAAATCGATCAGGCGCGGCGTGCCATCGGGAGCGATGACGATGTTCTGCTCCTTGTGCAGGTCGTTGTGCGCGACGCCGCACCCGTGCAGCTCGCGCACGAGCTCTTCCAGCGCGTCGAAGAAGTCGAGCGGAATGCGCTCGGCCTGATGGAGCGGAGTGCCGTCGACGAACTCGCGCACGAGCACGTCCGCGTGCGCCGGAACCGAGCCGTCCGCCGACGGCAGGGCCGCGAGCTCGGCATCCGACACGACCTGCGGGGCGCGCGCGCGGCCTGCAAGCGTCT
>JABWBL010000293.1 GCA_013360535.1 Planctomycetaceae bacterium | reverse complement strand
CTGCGTGGCAAGCGCGTGGTCGACGCGTGCTGCGGGACGGGGGACCTCGCGCTCGAATTCGCGGCGGCCGGAGCGACGGTGGTCGGGGTCGACTTCACGCCGGAGATGCTGCGGCACGCGGGCCCCAAGGCCCAGGAGCGCCGGCTCGCGGGGCTCTTCGTCCACGGCGACGCGATGCGGCTGCCGATCCAGTCGGGCACGGCGGACTTCTGCAGCGTCGCCTTCGGGGTGCGCAACCTCTCCGACCCTGACCTCGGGCTGCGCGAGCTGTCGCGTGTGCTGAAGCCCGGTGGGCGGCTGTTCGTGCTCGAGTTCAGCCCGCCGCCCAAGGGGCTCGTCGGGGCGCTCTACCGCTTCTACTTCCTGAAGATCCTGCCGTGGATCGGCGGGATCGTCTCGGGAGATCGCGAGGCGTACCGCTACCTGCCGCGCACCGTGGCGGCGTGGCCCGAGCCGGAGGCCGTCAAGTCCAAGCTCGAGGCGGCGGGGCTGGTCGAGTGCGGGTACGAACGTCTGACGTTCGGCATCGCGAGCCTGCACTGGGGGACGCGCAAGTGAAGGCGGCGAGCGCGCGTGCGACGCCGGCGGATGCGGAGCTCGAGGCGCCGGAGGTTGCGCCCAGTCGCACGTTCGCGCTCGGGTTCCTCGCGATGGTTCCGTTGCTCGTGGCCTACGAGCTAGCGGTGCTCGCGGAGCCGGATTCGCGGCGCAATGCGGTCGTGCTGCTCGCGGAGCGTGCGCTCGCGCCGGCGGGGGAGCACGTCACGCACGTGCGCTGGGCCCTGCTCGCCCTCGTCGCGCTCGTGTGCCTGTTTCTTGTGCTGCGCCGAGGCGCGAGCCTCGCCGGAGGCCTCTCGCGCATCCTGATCGAGGGGTTGCTCGCGGCCTGCGTGCTCGGGCCGGTGATGGTCGTGCTCGTGCGCTCGCTCCCGCAGTTCTTGCCGCAGCTGGAACTCTCGGAAGAGCGAGCGGTTCCCGGGCTCGTCGACACGGCGCTGGTGTTCGGCGCGGCCGCGTGGGAGGAGCTCTTTTTCCGCGTCGGCCTGTACTCGTTCCTCTACTGGCTCACGCTGCGCTTCGTGATGTCTTTCGACGCGAGCGAGAAGCTCGCGCGCGGGCTCGCGGACCTCTCCGGGCTCGTGCTCTCGTCGCTCGCGTTCGCCGCGGCGCACTTCGCGCCCGTGCTGCGTTTCCTCGGCCCCGGAGGCCGACCGTTCGACGCGGCGCTGTTCACGTGGCTCGCCTGCGGCGGGGCGTTGCTCGGCCTGCTGTTCCGCCTGCGGGGTCCGGGCGTCGCCGCCTGGACGCACGGGCTCTTCAATGTCGCCTTGTGGGTCGGCGTCGACCCGGATGTGATCTGGTGAGCCGCTTTTTCGTCGGAATCACTGGTGGAAGTGGGCATCCCTACTCGGTCGCGCTCGTGCGCGCGCTGCTCGAGAACGGGCAGGAGGTCGACACCGCGATCACCGAGGCCGGCCTGAAGGTGCTCAAGCACGAGGTCGGACTCGACGCGGGACCTGACGGGGCCGAGCTCGCGAAGGTGCTCGAGCAGCGCCTGGGGAAACGCTACGGCGAGCGCTTGCGCGCGTTCGCGTCGAAGGCGATCGAGGCGCCGCCGTCGTCGGGCACCGCGCTGACCGGCGGCGTCGTGTTGTGCCCGTGCAGCATGGGCACGCTGGCGCGCGTGTCGGTCGGCTTCAGCTCGAACCTCGTCGAGCGCGCGGCGGACGTCGCGCTCAAGGAACGCCGTCCGCTCGTGCTGGTCGTGCGTGAGGCGCCGTACTCGTCGCTGCACCTCGAGAACATGCTGCGCCTGTCGCGTCTGGGCGCGGTGATCCTGCCGGCGAGCCCGGGTTTCTACCACCTGCCGAAGTCGCTCGACGACGTCGTCGAGCACGTCGTCGGCAAGGTGCTCGACACGTTGCGCGTGCCGCACGGGGTCGGCGCGCGCTGGAAGGGCCTGCCGAAACCTGACGAAGATGACGGCACGGGCCGGCCGGCGCCGAAGGATCCGCTGGCGGAGGACGGGGAAGCGTGAGCGCGTCGCTCTCGGCCTTCGGCAACCTCGTCGCGTTCCGGCATTCGGTGTTTGCGCTGCCCTTTGCGCTGCAGGGCGCGTGGCTCGCGAGCGGCGGGCCGCCGCCGTGGCGCAGCGTCGCGTGGATCGTGCTGTGTGCGGTGAGCGCGCGCACGGCGGCGATGGGCTTCAACCGTTTCCTCGACCGGCGCATCGACGCGCGCAATCCGCGCACGGCGAAGCGCGAGCTGCCTGCGGGCGTGCTCTCGGTCGCGCAGGTCGTCGGCCTGATCGTGATCTCGAGCGCCGTGTTCCTCGGTGCGTCGTGGGCGCTGTCGCCGCTGTGCGGCAAGCTCGCGCCGCTCGTGCTCGTGGTGCTGTTCTTCTACAGCTTCACCAAGCGCTTCACGTTCCTCGCACACGGCTTCCTGGGGCTCGCGCTCGGGATCGCGCCCCCGGCGGCGTGGCTCGCGGTGCGCGGCAGTCTCGAGGGCGACTGGATCGCGCCGCTGGTGCTCGGGGTCGCGGTGCTGTGCTGGGTGGCGGGCTTCGACCTGATCTACGCCTGTCAGGATCGTGAGTTCGATGCGGCGGAAGGGCTGCATTCGATTCCGGCCCGCTTCGGCGCGAAGGCGGCGCTCACGCTCGCACGTGGGCTGCATGTCGTCACGGTCGCGCTGTTGTGCGTGGTGTGGCAGCGCGCGGAGCTCGGCTGGATCTACCTCGCGGCGATCGGCTTCGCAGCGGCGCTGATGGCCTGGGAGCATCGCCTCGTGTCGCCGACCGACCTGAGCCGCGTCAACCTGGCGTTCTTCACGCTCAACGGCTGGGTGGGCGTCGGTTTGTTCTGCGGGCTGGTGCTCGACCGCGCGTTCCTCGCGTAGAGTTGCGGCGCGATGGCGAAGGAAGCGGATCCGCGCGCGGAGTGGAATACGTTCGAGGGCGCGTTGGCGGGCTCGAAGCGGCTGGCGCCGGCGTACCTGCTGCGCGGCGCGGAGCGCTGGTTCCGCGACCGCGGCGTCAACCGGATCGTCGAGCTCGCGAAAGCGACGGAGCTCGAGATCTGCCGGCACGACACGAAGGATCCCGAGTTTCGCGCGCAGGCGCTGCTCGACGACCTGACGAGCGTCGGGATGTTCGCGTCCGAACGGCTGGTCGTCGTCGCGGAGCCCGAGGCGCTGCTCAAGAAGTCCGGGGGCGACGAGTCGGCGCTCACCAAGGCCATTCGCGGGTTCGTGGCGCGCAAGGGCGGGACGGTGGTGCTCGTCTCCGACGGCCTGCGGGCGGACCTCGCGATCGTGAAGGAGCTCGTCGCGGCGGGTGCGGAGCTGCGTTCGTTCCGCAAGCTCTACGAACGGCCGCCGCCGTGGGCGCGCAATGCGGACCCGCGCAGCTCGGAACTGGTCGAGTGGCTGCTCGCGCGCGCGCGCGAGCGTGGCGTCAAGCTCACGCCGGATCAGGCCGTGTTGCTCTCGCACGCGCAGGGCAACGATCTCGCCGCGCTCGATGACCAGCTCGCGGCGCTCGCCGCTGGCGGGGCGGCGGAGCTGTTCGCACGCCTGACCTCGACCGGCGCGGGCTCGCCCGGCGATGTCTGCGACGCGCTGCTCGCGGGCGAGACGCCGCGCACCGTGCAGGCGATCGAGACGCTGTTCTCCGGCGGCATGCGGCGCGAGAAGGACGGAGGGCGCGAGACCGACCACAACGCGCTCGTGGCGATCCTGTCGGGTTACCTGCGGCCAAAGGTGCGCTCAGGGCTCGCGGCGGCGGAGTTCCTGCGCGCGGGCCTGTCGGCAGACGAAGCGGCGAAAGAGGCCGGAATCACGGCCTTCGACCGCACGTTGCGCGCCGCGATCGAGCAGCGTCCGCCGGAACAGTGGCGCGGGATGCTCGACGACCTGCTCGCGATCGAGCGGCGCGCGCGCACCGGCGGCGAGGTCGACGGCAACGACTTCGTGCGGCTCGCGCTGCGCTGGTCGCGGCGCGTGCGCGTGAAGCGCTGAGACTCCCGCTAAGATGCCGCCCCTTGGAACAGCAAGCACAACGGGGACGGCCGGCGATCGCGCAACTGCCGGAGCTCGTCAAGAACCAGATCGCGGCCGGCGAGGTGATCGAGCGGCCGGCGTCGGTCGTGAAAGAGCTCGTCGAGAACGCGCTCGACGCGGGCGCGTCGCGGATCCATCTCGACCTCGAGGAAGGCGGCGTGCAGCTGGTGCGCATCGTCGACGACGGTGGGGGCATCCCGCCTGACGAGATCCCGCTGGCGTTCGCGTCGCACGCGACGAGCAAGCTGAGCGAGGTCGCCGACCTCGACCACATCGCGACGCTCGGGTTCCGCGGCGAGGCACTGGCCTCGATCGCCTCGGTCGCGCGCTGCAAGCTGTACTCGCGCCAACGCGGTTCGTTGCTCGGCGCGGCGGTCGAGATCGAAGGTGGGGCGCTCGGTGAGGTGCGGGAGAGCGGCGGCCCCGAAGGCACGCGCATCGAAGTACGGGATCTCTTCTACAACACGCCCGCGCGCCGGCGTTTCCTCAAGACCACGGCCACCGAGCTCGGTCGTTGCCTCGACGTCGTGCAGCGGCTCGCGCTCGCGCAACCCGGCGTCGGGTTCGTCGTCACGCACGACGGTCGCCGCGCCTTCGAGGTCGAGCCGTCGATGGACCTGCGCGCGCGTGTGCGCCGCACGTTCGGGGCCGAGCTCGCCGACGCGCTCGTGCCGGTCGAGGCCGCCGACGGCGACACGCGGCTCTCGGGCTTCGTCGCTCCGCCGCGCTTCTCGCGCAACGACACGACGCGCCAGATGTGGTTCCTGAACGGCCGACCGCTGCGCGACCGCATCCTCTCGCGCGTGCTCAAGGACGCCTACCGCGGGTTCGTCGTCGACGGGCGCCAGACGGTGGCGTTCCTGTCGCTCGCGATGGATCCCGCGCGCGTCGACGTCAACGTGCACCCGGCCAAGGCCGAGGTGCGCTTCCGCGACGAGCGCCGCGTGTTCGGTTTCCTCGTCGCGAGCCTGCGGGCCGCGGTGCAGTCGATGGACCTCGCGACGCCGGGCGAGCGCCTGATCGAGCGGCTCGAGCAGCGCGGCGAGCTCGTTCCGCGTCAGGCGACGCTGCCCGCGCC
>JABWBL010000292.1 GCA_013360535.1 Planctomycetaceae bacterium | reverse complement strand
CGCGCAGGCCGAGCTACCTCAGCAGGCGGTCCCAGTCCGCGGCGTCGAAGGACTCGCGCTGCAACAGCGGATCTCCGCCCGCCCACCGGCGCAAGAACTCGGCGCGCTCGTGCTCCGAGAGCCGGCGGTAGACGCCGCGCCCGGTCTTGAGGAACGCGGGGAAGCGGTTCCATCGGTCGGCCCGGCGGAAGTCGCCGGGCGTGTTCGCGCGGCCGCGCACGTTGATCGTCTGGAAGTCCATGCTCGCGGACAGGCTGTCGTTCGACTTGCCCGCCATCTCGGGGAAGCGCGATCGCAGCGCCGAGAGGATCTCGCCGATGGCCAGCTCGCGCGGTGGCGAGCCGAGTTGGCGCGCGACCTCGTCGAGGTACTCGACGTAGTCCGCGATCTCGTCCTCGCGCAGCTCCCTCGTCATCCACGACGCGCCGATCGGTCCCGACGAGCCGCGCCGGTAGAAACGCGACAACGCCTCCGGCACGACGAGCAGGCGCTCGCGACTTTCGAGCGGCTTGCACTCCGCCAGCATGTCCGCCGCGACTTGCGCGTAACCGTGCACGAGGATCCAGGTCTCGCGCGCGGTTCGCGGGTCGCCGTGCACTTCGACGCGTGCCGTGCGCCGCACTCGGAGGGCGTGGGTCGTGCTCATCTCGTTTCGCTTCGCCGCGCTGGCGCTGCGCTTCAGGAGCCGAGCATCTCGCGCTCTTCCGCGACCGAGACGCCGCCGACGACGGGCGCGTCGAACGTGTGGCCGAGGTACTTCTCGCGCACGAGCGGGTCGCGGATGATCTCGGCGGGCGTGCCTTCCTTGAGCAGCTTGCCCGAGCCGATCACGTAGGCGCGGTCGCACAGCTGCAGCGTCTCGCGCACGTTGTGATCGGTGATCAGGATGCCGAGGTTGCGCGCGCGCATGCGCTGCACGAGTCCCTGGATGTCGGCGACGGCGATCGGGTCGACGCCCGCGAAGGGTTCGTCGAGCAGCAGGATCAGCGGCTTGGTCGCGAGCGCGCGCGCAAGCTCGAGGCGGCGCACCTCGCCGCCGGAGAGCGTGTTCGCGATGCTGGTCTCGACGTGCGCGAGCTCGAGCTCGCCGATCAGGCGCGTCGCCTCGCTCTCGCGCTGCGCGTGCGAGTACGGCAGCGTCTCGAGCACCGCGCGCAGGTTGTCGCGCACGGACAGCGTCTGGAAGATGCTGCGGTCCTGCGGCAAATAGCCCATTCCCAGGCGCGCGCGCTTGTACATCGGCAGCCGCGAGCACTCCTCGCCGCGCAGCCGCACCTCGCCCGCGTCGGGGTGCGTCAGGCCGACGGTCATGCGGAAACTGGTCGATTTTCCCGCGCCATTCGCGCCGAGCAGGCCGACGATCTCGCCCGCGCGGACCTGGAACGACACCCCGTCGACGACGGTGCGCTTCTTGAACGCCTTGACGAGGCCCTTGACCTCGAGGAGCAGCTCGCCGGCCACCGGATCGGGGCGCTGGATCATGGGCGGAGTCTAGGCGGCGGCAGGGCGCGATGCTCGCCCGCGCTGTCGCTCCGAATGCGACTTCCTTAGGCGTGCGTTGCGGGTCGCGACCGCCCGAACGGGCCGCGGCTTGGGGGCGTCTGGCGTCGGATGGAACGCCTCGCCGGGCTCCGGACCGGGCGGCGCGCGCCGGGGCTCAAAATGCGACTTCGA
Source organism: Planctomycetaceae bacterium (assembly GCA_013360535.1). Classification (GTDB taxonomy): domain Bacteria; phylum Planctomycetota; class UBA1135; order UBA1135; genus F1-120-MAGs118. Next base: position 3,467 of record JABWBL010000292.1, on the reverse strand, counting down.
AGGGCGTGCTCCGGCTCGCCGCGGACCTCCGCCGCGCCCCGAAATGGGCTTGTGGATAACTTGTGGAGGAAGTTCTCGCGTCGCAGGTCGCTTCCGGACTCAAGGTCAAGCCCCGCGCAAGGATTTTTGGCCTCCGGGCCAAGGTGCCGATCCTGCTCGCCCGCGGGCCCCTCTGGGGGTGCTTTCCGGGCGGTTTGAGCCGAACCCGCGCATTCTGCCTTTCAGACTGCCGCGAACGATCGCACCGGATCGGTGGCGCGGCGATGGACGATTTCCCGTTTCCGGCGCTGTTGAAAACCGCACTCCTACGCACCGCCGGAACGCTCGCTCCGCCGCCGGTCCCGCGACTCGCCATGGGCGCCGCGGAGCGCTCCGCCAAGGCCCTCAGGCGCTCAACGGATCCACTGCAGTCGGTAGGTGCTGAAACGGAACGAGAACGGCCAGAAGACCGCCAAGGCGCGGCCCGCGATCAGCGCGCGCGGAACGAACGGGGCGGGGTCGATGCGCGACGCCGGGGGCTTCTCGGCGCTCTTGGGGAACACGTGGCGCTCGCCGTAGACGTCCCGGAAGAAAGTCGTGACGCCGTCGGGGGTGTTCTCGCGGATCGGGTTGGAGTCCGGCAGGTAGCGGCCGTCGGCCGGGCCCTCGCGCGCGTTGCCGAGCACGGGCTTGCCGTCGGGGGCGCCGTTCCACAGGAGCGCGAGCGTGCGCCACTCGCGGCTGTCGCTCGAGTCCTGCGTGTTGTCGCCGAGCATGAAGTAGTGCCCCTCGGGGATCTTCCAGCTCGTGGCGTTGTCGGAGCCCGTGTAGAAGATGTCGCGGAAGACCTGCAGGTCCTCGAGGCGCGCGCCGCCGCCGGAGAGCTCGAGCTTGACGCCCGAGGCCTGATCGAGCGCGGGCGGAACTTCGAGCGTCGCGATCGTCTCGCCGTCGAGGAACAGCGCGAGCCGGTCGTCGAGGTTCTCGGCGGCGATGTCGTAGGTGCGGCCGGCCTCGAGGCGCGTGCCGACCTCGACGGACGACGGCTCGTAGCGCTCGATCTGCGCCCACACGACCTCGATGCGGCCGCTCGCGGTCGCGCGCGGGCCGGGCAGCGTGAAGCGATAACGACGGCCGCCTTCGGAGAGCTCGACCGTCACACTCTCGAGCTCCGCACGCGGCGTCACGCGGCCGGTGAAGCGCAGGTCGCCGACGGTGTTCGCGTTCGAGCGGTGGAACTCGGGGAACTGGCGCATCGCGGCGCGCGCGCCCGGCGGATAGCCGTGCTCGTACGTGTCGAGGATCGAGCCGCCGCCGTGCGCCATGAAGGTCAGCGTCGTCGCCGCGGTGGCGTCGATGTCGCGCGAGTTGACCGAGCGGTTGCCCTCGGCCATCCAGTGCACGTCGCGCGGCGCCGGGCCCTCGTCGATCGCCTTCCAGTGCGCGGCCATCACCTTCGACGGGCGCCGCAGCACGCGCCACTCGTCCTTCTGCGCGTCCTTGAGCCACAGGTCGCCGTACTGGATGCGCAGCTCGTCACCGGGCATGCCGACGAGGCGCTTGACGAAGTTCTGCGCGCGGTTGAGCGGGTACTTGAAGATCACCACCTCGAAGCGCTCGGGGTCGCGCAGGTGGTAGGAGAGCTTGTCGACGAGGATGCGGTCCTTGATCTCGCCGACGAGCTGTCCGCGCTCGCGCAGCTCGAGCCCCATCAGCGTCGGCTGCATCGAGCCCGTCGGGATCTGGTAGGCCTCGACCGCGAAGTACTTGAGCATCACGGCCATCACGATGGCGACCGTGAAGGCCTCGATGTTCTCGCGCCAGCGCTGGTGGGGCTTCTTGGTGTGGGCCACGTGGAGTTCCCGGCGCGGAATCAGACAGGGGCGGCGCGGGCGGCGTCAAGCCGCGCGGAGGAAAAGCTCGCGTGGGTCCGCGGTGGCGAGCGAGCGCGGACCGGTACATGATGCGCCTGCGGCACCATGCACGTCCTGTTCGTCTCGCCGGACACCGGCTCCTACAACCACCAGTTCCTGCGGGGGCTGCGCGAGCTCGGTGCGCGGGTCACCGGCGTCGGTCTCGCTCCGCGCGAGCGGCTCTCGGAGAAGGTCCGGCCGCTGCTCGACCACTACGTCGCCTGCGAGCGCCTGCTCGACGGGGAGGCGCTCACCACCGCCGTGCGCGCGCTGCCCGACGTCGCGACGATCGAGCGGGTCGAGACGATCGACGAGCCGCTGGTCGAGACTGCGGCGCACGTGCGCGAGAAGCTCGGCCTTCCGGGGCTCTCGGTCGCCACCGCGCGCCTGTGCCGCGACAAGGTCGCGATGAAGGCCTTCCTGCGCGAGCGTGGCATCCCGTGCGCGAACTCGGCCTCGGTCGGCAGCGAGGCGGAACTGCGCGAGTTCGCCGAGCGCGAGGGCTATCCGCTGATCGTCAAGCCGATCGCCGGCTTCAACTCGCTCGACACGTGGAAAGTCGACGACGCGGCGCGCCTCACCGAGCTCCTCCCGCGCCTGGGCTTGAAGGACAAGAAGCGTGTCGCCGTCGAGGAGTTCATCGACGGCCACGAAGGCTTCTACGACACGCTCATCGGCCCCGAGGGCGTGCGCCACGACTTCGTCGGCCACTACTTCCCCGGCTGCCTCGAGGCCAACCGCACGCGCTGGATCTCGCCGCAGATCGCGATCACCAACCGGGTCGAGCTCGGCAGCTACGCCGAGCTGCGCGAGACCGGCCGCCGCGTGGTCGACGCGCTCGGCCTGCGCTCGACGGCCACGCACATGGAGTGGTTCTTCGGCCCCAAGGGCCTGAAGTTCTCCGAGATCGGCGCGCGTCCGGCGGGCGAGCGCATCTGGGAGATGTACTCGCGCGGCAACGACTTCGACGTGTTCCGCGAGTGGGCGCTCGCCGTGTTCGGCCGTCCGAGCGAAGCCAAGCCCTCGCGCCGCCTCGCCGTCGGCTCGATCCAGATCCGCCCCGACCGCGACGGCAAGTTTCTCTCCCACACCGGCGTCGAGCAGGCCTTCCAGAAGCTCGGTTCGTCGATCTACGAGCACTCCGTCCCCGCCGTCGGCTCTCCCACGTCGGCGCTCGACCGCGGCTGGCTGTGCAACACGTGGTTCCGGCTCTCGCAGGCCGACTTCGACGAGCTGCGCCGCTCGATGACGTTCCTCGGCGACACCGTGAAGTCGCGCGCCAAGTAGCTCGCGTCGGTCGCGCTGCTTCGGTGTTTCTCTGCTGGCTCGCGCGTTCGGCGAACACGGAGGGGGGGGAGGGAGCGGAGAGGAGCGGAGGGGAGAGGCAACGGGCGCGGTGGAGCGGTGAGGCGTTGCCTGGTCGGACTCGGACGGCAGCGGAGGGAGGAAAGAGGGAGCCCGGAGTCGGGCGACGGCGGAGCTAGAACCGATCGGTGTGGAAACGGAGTCGGGCGGCGTAGCGTCTGGAGGGCAGTACCACCCACCCCCAAACGCCAAACCACCCGATGAAGACCA
>JABWBL010000291.1 GCA_013360535.1 Planctomycetaceae bacterium | reverse complement strand
ACGGACATGCTGGGCGAACTCGGCCTCGCGGCGCACAAGCCGCCGGGCGCCGCCGCGCAGCGCTTCCTCGTGTGCAAGGGGCGACTCGTCGATGCGCCGCGCGCGCCGCACAAGTTCCTCGCGTCGCCGCTGATGACGCTGCGCGGCAAGCTGCGCATGGCGGCCGAGCCCTTCCGCGATCCGAAGGTCGGCAACGACGGCTCGGTGGCCGAGTTCGTGCGCCATCGCATCGGGCAGGAAGCGCTGGACGCGATGCTCGATCCGCTCGTCAGCGGCATCCACGCCGGCGATCCCGAGCAGCTCTCGATGCGCGCCTGCTTCCCGCGCCTCGTCGACCTCGTCGAGGCGCACGGCGGCCTGTTCAAGGCACTGTTCAAGACGCGGGGCGAGCCCGCGCCGAGCGTGATGAAGCCCGAAGGCGGCTGCCAGTCGGTCACGGATGCGCTCGCTCGCAAGCTCGGCTCGCGCGTCAAGCTCTCCGCGCCTGTGACGTCGATCGCGCGCGACGGCGAGCGCTGGCGCGTGATCGGTGCCGCAGGCGAGTTCTCCGCGCGCCGCGTCGTGCTAGCGGTGTCCGCCCCCACCGCTGCGCGTTTGCTCTCGACTTCGGCGCCAGATCTCGCGCGCATCGTCGGCTCGATCCGCTGCGAAAACGTCGTCTCGGTCGTCCACGTGCGGCGCCGCGAGGACGTCGGCCATTCGCTCGCGGGCTTCGGCTACCTCGTCGCCTCGCGCGAGCGCATGCACCACCTGGGCACGCTGTTCAGCTCGTCGATCGCGCCGGACGCCTGCGATCCGGGACACGTCGTGCTGCGCACGCTGATCGGCGGCGCGCGCCACGCGGAGCTGATCGACGCGAGCGAGGCGGAGCTCTTCGGCATCGTGCGCGACGAGGTCGGTCGCCTGCTCTCGCTCAAGGGCGAGCCGGTCTTCACCGCGGTCCAGCGCTGGCGCGCGACGCTGCCGCGCTTCGACCTCGACCATCCTGCGCGTGTCGCCGCGATCGAGCGCGCGACGCCGCCGGGTCTGGGCCTCTCGGGCAACTGGCTCAAGGGCATCGGCGTCAACCACCTCGCCGCCTCCGCGCGCGAGCTCGCCGCGAGCCACGCCAAGGACTGAATCCCGGCCGAGAACGAAGCTCCCCCGTCGCAGGCACGGGGGAGCGTTCGATCTCGGCGCCGAAACGTCGCGCCGCTACTTCTTCTCGGCCTTCTGGCGCTCGAGGCGCTTGCGGTACTTCTCCGCGAGCTCGGTCTGGCGGTTCGACATCGGCTGCTGCACGCCCTCGACGAACACGTAGTGCACTTGCGTGCGCGTGTCGAGGATGTCGCCGTCGGTGATGACGACGTCGCCGAGCTTGCCCGGCGCGAGGCTGCCGAGCTCCCTGTCGAGCCCGAGCATGCGCGCCGCGTACAGCGTCACGCTGCGCAGCGCTTCCTCGCGCGGCAGGCCGAAGGACGCGGCCATCGCGGCGTGGAAGCCGACGTTGCGCACGTTCTCGTCGTCGCCGGAGCTGATCGCGATCGGCACGCCCGCGCGGTGCAGCACGGCCGGGTTCGCGTAAGGCGCGTCGTAAGGATCGAACTCGCCCGAAGGCAGCGCCAGCGTGCCCGCCACGATCACGGGGAGCTTCGACTTCGCGAGCTCGTCCGCGACCTTCCAGCCTTCGCGTGCGCCGACGATCACCGCGTCGAGCTTCTGCTCGCCGATCCAATTGATCGCGTAGAGCAGCGTCTGCGCGCCGTCGGCGTGCACCGCGACCCGCTTCTGCCCGAGCGAAAACGGCGCGAGCGCCTCGAGCCGCGCGTCGTAGGGCGGCGTCGCGCTGCCCTTCGACTTCGCCTCGTCGATCAGGCGCGCATGCTCGCGGGCCTGTTCGAGCTGCCTGGCGAGCTCCTTCAGGACCTCGGGCTCCTTCTTCTCCTTCGCGGTGTTGCCGACGCGCGGGAACGCGAGGTGCAGCATGTCGCGATCGACCTGCAGCAGCTCCTCCCACGTGTCGCCCGCGAGCCGGATCACGCACGATTGCCCCATCCACGGGCCGCCGCCCTGCGGCGAGGCCTGCGCGCGCGTCACGCCGTTGAAGCGCGTGACGGGAATGTGCACGGATTCCGCGTTGAGCGACGCCGACGAGCGAATGTCGGGCTGGCTACCGCCGATCTCGCTCGTGTCGATCGTCGCCTGCACCGAGCCGATCTCGAACATGCCCAGGCGCGTGTCGAGCGCGATCAAGCCCGGCCAAACGTGCTGCCCCGTCGCGTCGACGACGCGCGCGTTCGCTGGCACGGCGATCCCGGTGCCCATCGCGACGATGCGACCACCCTGCAGCACGAGCGTGCCGTTCGCGATGTCGGGCGCCGTCACCGGATGCAGCGTGCCGCCGACGATCGCGACCGTCGCGCCGCCGTCCGCGCGCCATTCGGCGCCGGCTTCGGTGCGCGGCTCCGGCGCGTCGGTGAGCGGCGCGGGCCGCGAGTCGAGCTCGAACGCATCACGACGCGTGAACTCGAGCTCGCCGTCGACCATCGTCCACTCGACGCGCGAGTACGCGCTCAGCGGATCGCCCGTGTGCAGCACGAGGTCCGCGTCCTTGCCGACCTCGATCGAGCCGGTGTGCTCGTCGAGGGCGAGCTGCTTCGCCACGTTGAGCGTGACGAGCTGCAGCGAACGCACGGGATCGAGGCCGCCGTAGCGCATCGACTTGCCCGCGTCGCTGAAGAGGTGCCGCACGAGCTCGTCCGAGTCGGAGTTGATCGTCGTGACCGCCCCGGCCTCGACCATCATCGCCGGGCTGAACGGCACCGCGTCGTAGGCCTCGATCTTGTAGGCCCACCAGTCGCTGAAGCTCGACGGCCCCGCGCCGTGCTGCGCGATCTCGTGCGCGATCTTGTAGCCCTCGAGCACGTGCTGCAGCGTCTTGATGCGGAAGCCGTTCTGCTCGGCGACGCGCAAGAGCATCAGGATCTCGTCGGCGCGGTAGCAGTGGCTGTGCACGTCGACCTGCTTCTCGAGAATCCCGACGAGCACATCGAGCCGCACGTCCTTGCGCGGCGGCGCCGGATCCTCGCCACGCGCCTTCGCGGCCTCGTAGTTGAGCCACTCCGACTGGTACTCGCGCGCGCGCGTGAACGCCCGCACGAGCAACGCCTCGACGCCCATGCGCGTCGCCGGGAAACGGCTGGAATTGCCGCCGCCGTTGGAGCGCTTGACGTTCTCTCCGAGCGCAAACTTGATGCCTTCCTTCGCGTCGGGATTGCGCAGCTCGTCGAAGCTCTTCCCGTAGCGCAGCTTGATGACCTCGTGGCGACCGCCGATCGTGTTCGCCGAGCCGTGCAGCAGCCGCGCACCCGTGACGCCGCCCGCGAGCGCGCGCCAGAGGCCAACATCCTCCGCGTCGAGCGCGTCGCTGATGTCGCACTCGGCCGTGATCGAGTACGTGCCCTCGTTGACGCCGCGCGAGATCGCCATGTGCGAATGGCAATCGATCACGCCCGGCGAGAGGTGCATGCCGCGGCCGTCGAGTTCGAGCGTGCCTGCGACGACCTCGACCTTGCCGATGGCCGCGATCTTGCCGTCCTTCACGTACAGGTCGGCTTGGTACGGCTCGCTCACGCCAGTGTGGATCGTGACGTTGCGCACGACGCACGTGCCACCCGTGCGATACGCCGGCTTGCGCTCGGCATCCGTCTCGAACGGATGGTCGCCCGCGAGCGAAACCGGCGCGAGCGCGAGCGCAGCGAGCGCGACGTTGCGAATCAGGCTAGTGGTGACCACAGCAGGCCTCCTCCCCTTCGTACTCGACTTCATCCTCGAGCCACTTCGGAACACGCTCTCCGCTCACTTCGCTCGTCGTCTCGCCGAACGGCCCGCGCGTCGTCGCGCTGCCCGCGAGCGAGCCGCCCGACAGCTCGACCTTCCATTTGTTCGTCACTTCGGTGTCGCGCATCGTGAACGTGCCTTCGAGCACGAGCGTCTTGCCGACCACCGTGCCCTTGACATCGATCGAGCGCTCGCCGCGTTGCCCGGTCGTCACGAGCGTGCCCGTGACTTCGCCTTCCGGCGTCATCGCGAGCTTGAGCGTGCCCTTCTGCGCGCCTTGATCGCTCTTGATCTCCACGTTCCACAGGCCCGTCGCGTCGACGCCTTCATCCGGCTTGCCTTCGCGCTTTTCCTCGGCCTTGATCTCGAATTCCGTCGGGAAGCCGTCGACGAAGAGCCACGCGACCTTCGCGTCCTTCGCCACCGGATTCGCCGTCCACAGCGCGAGCGTCGCGTCCATGCCCGGCTGCACCGCACCGAGGTGCGCGCTCGCGCCAACGAGCGCCGCCGCGTCCTTGGTGAGCGCCGCGAGCGCCGCCTCGGCCGGCAACCCGACCTCGACCAGCGTGCGCACCTTCTTCAACAGGTCCGCACCCGTTCCGCCCGCGGATCCGAACGCGAAACGCACGCCTTTCTCGCGCAGGCGGAGCGCACAGTCGCGCCCCTCTTCCCACTGCTTGCGACGTTCCTCCCGCACGACGAGCGGCTCCTCGTACTCCCAAGGCTTCGCCTCGTCGGCCTTCTTCTCGTCCTTCTTCGCCTCGGGCTTCGCTTCAGGCTTCTCCTCGGCCTTCGCAGCGTCCGTCGCGCCTTCCGCAGGCTTTTCCTCGCCCTTCGCGACCTCGGACTTCTTCGGAGCGTCGCCCTTCTTCGCCTTCTTCTCCTTCTCGTGCGGATCCTTCGGCTCGTCGCCCCACGTGAGCGTCAGCACGACCGGAATCTCGCGCGCCTTGAGCACGTCCGCGACCTTCCACGCCTCGCGCCCGCCGACGATGCCGATCTGAATCCCGAGCTCATCGCCGAGGCGAATCCAACGCAGGATGTCCTGCGCGCTCTCGGCCTCGCACATCACGCGCCGCTTCTTTTCCTGCAACGCGCGGCCGACGCTGAGCGACTCGTCGTGCGCCGGTCGCACACCCGGCCGCCCCGCCGCGTACCGCGCCTCGAGCTCCGCCTGGTGCGCCGCATCGAGGAAAAACTGCCGCAACTGCGCGTGGTAGCCCATCAACGTCGACGGATAGCCCGGCCCGCCCGCGCGGAACGCAGCGTGCTGGAACACGTCGCCGACGAGCACCAGATCGCGCGCCGCCGCCTCACGCGTGACC
>JABWBL010000290.1 GCA_013360535.1 Planctomycetaceae bacterium | reverse complement strand
CAGGCACCGCCGCCCGCGGGGGGAGCCGCCCCCGTCGCCGAGCAGGCGCAAGGCCCGGTCGGCGCCGTCGAGCGGCTCAACGAGATCTACCTCGTCGTCAACGAGGAGGTCGTGACCTTCGGCGAGTTCTTCCGCGAGCTGCGCCGCCTCGGCCAGTCGGTCACCAACGAGGCCGAGCAGCTCAAGGCGGCCCAGGAGAACCACGCCGGGTTCCTGAAGAACAAGCTGATGTCCCAGGCCGGCCGCGACCTCGGTTTCGACCCCGAGCGCGTGAAGACGCTGGTCGACGACGACCTGCAGGGCTTCATCGAGGACGCCGGCTCCGTCTCCGGCTTCGGCTCGGTGCTCAAGCAGTCCAACCTCGACGCCGAGACCTTCCGCGAGCAGCGGCAGGACTTCTACTACCGCGAGCTCTGGCAACGCTCCGTCGACGGCCGCGACCCGGGTGTCTCCGGCCGACCGTACGTCGACCGCTTCGTCAGCCCCAGCCGCCTGCTCTACCAGTACCGACGCCAGCCGATCGAGCAGCTCTTCCCCGCCCGCATCCGGGTGCAGGCGATCCTGGTGAGCGCCGCCCAGGCTGGATCCGGCCGTCGGGCGCAGGAACTGGCGGCGGCCCTGCGCGAGCGGGCGCTGGGAGGCGAGGACTTCGGGGAGCTCGCCAAGACCTACTCCGCCGACGGCGGGAGCGCCCGGCAGGGCGGCCTGCTCCCGATGACCGAACTCGAGAACGCCAAGCGGGCCTTCCCGTCGCTGGCCGAGTTTTTCGAGACCGCCAAGGCCGGCGCGATCAGCGAGGTCGCCGCGCACCGCGTGGAGAACGAGATCGCCGGCTTCCTCGTGGTGCGGGTCGACGGGCTCGAGCGCCTCGACAGCAGCCAGTTCGCCGACCTTCACGTCCAGAAGCTCCTGCGCGAGCGCGACCTGAAGGCCCAGTCCGAGTTCCGTCGCGACCTGCGGCTCGCCGAGCTCTACCGCGCCGCCTACATCTGGCCGCCGGAAGCCCGGCCCAGTGGCGCCCCAAAACCGACCCCGGCCCCGGCTCCCGCCCCGACCGCGGGCTCGACCCCTCCGGAGACGAAGCCTCCCGAGACGGGCGCGCCTTCCGACGGCTAGCGCCCGCCAAGTTGCTCCTTCGGGGAGCGGTTGCCAGACGCTCCTGTCGCTATAGTGTGAACCCCATCCTGCCCGGCGCGTTGGAGTCCCACCGGGTGCCCTGACCGGCCCCCGAACTTCCACGCCCACCCGGTACCCCGTCGGCCCGGCTCCCGGAGCGCCCCCCGCGCCTCCGCAGACGCCCCCGACAGGCCCCGGCGGCCCCCGGAGAACGTCGATGACCCAGCAGCAGAACGACTACTCGAACATCCACATCGAATCCTCGATGCCCAAGGCTTGGGAGCGCGAGGAAACCTTCAACGACGTCCTCTACGACTGGATGAGCCGCGCCCCGTGGCTCGCCATCTCGGCCGTCGCCCACTTGATCGTCGTCCTGATCATGATGGCGATCCCCTGGGACCAGATGGGCGAGAAGAAGGAGCGGAAGATCGAGGCCAGCCTCGAGAAGACGCCCGAGGAAGTCTTCGAGGACCCGCCGGAAGAGGAGCCGGAGGAGCTCGAGGAGGAGGAGCCGACCGAGGAGCCCGTCATCAAGGACGCCGAGGTCTCCGACCACAACGAGGAGGACACCAACGAGGACTTCGAGTCCGTGCAGGGTGACCCCGACCAGATGGCGGACTCGCCCTTCGACTCCAAGGCCTTCAACGACGTCATCGGCATCGGCGGCGGCGCCGGTGGCAAGTTCGGCGGGCGCTTCGGCGGTCGCAAGAACCTGAAGGCGCGCGGCGGCTCCGGCACGGAGCAGGCCCTCAAGGACGGTCTGGAGTGGCTGCGCTGGCACCAGTCCGACGACGGCTCCTGGGACTGCGACGGCTTCATGGCCAACTGCGGCAAGATCGGACCGACGACCTGCCAGGACCCCGGCGAGGCCCCGCACGACGTCGGCATGACCGGCCTCGCGCTGCTCGCCTTCCTCGGCGACGGCAACACGACCCGCGACGGCGTCTACAAGGAGCAGGTCGCCAAGGGCGTCAAGTTCCTCAAGGACCAGCAGGACCCCGACACCGGCCTGCTCGGCGAGAAGATCGGCCACTCGTTCCTCTACAACCACTCGATCGCGGCGCTCTCGATCTGCGAGGCCTACTACTTCTCGAAGTCGCCGCTGATCAAGAAGACGGCGCAGGACGCGGTCAACTACATCTCGATCGCCCGCAACCCGTACGGCGCCTGGCGCTACGACGTTCCGCCCTCGGGCGACAACGACACGTCGGTGACCGGCTGGTGCGTGTTCGCGCTCAAGAGCGCCGAAGAGGCCGACCTCAAGATCGACCCTGAGGCCTTCCGCGGTGCCGCGACCTGGATCGACGAGGTCACCGACCCCGTCACCGGCCGCGCCGGCTACGACTCGATCGGCAGCGCCAGCTCGCGCATCACGCGCGTGAACGAGCACTTCCCGACCGACAAGGGTGAGGCGATGAGCGCGGTCGCGCTGCTCTGCCGCTTCTTCCTCGGCCAGGACCCGGACAAGACGCCGGTCATGGCGAAGCACGCCGACCTGCTCAAGGCCAAGCTCCCCAAGTGGGATCCGGATGGCTTCGGCATCGACTTCTACTACTGGTACTACGGCTCCTACGCCATGTACCAGATGGGCGGCGACAAGTACTGGGAAGTGTGGAACAAGGCGATGAAGACCGCCGTGGTCGAGTCGCAGCGCAAGGACGGCGACGAGAAGGGCTCCTGGGACGCCAAGGTCGACCCGTGGGGCTTCTCCGGCGGCCGCGTCTACACGACCGCCCTCGGTGTGCTCTGCCTCGAGGTGTACTTCCGCTACGCGAAGGTGCTCGGCGCGCGCTAGGCGCTCGGCCTTCACGTTCCTGACGCACGCGGGCGGCTCTCCGGAGCCGCCCGCGTCCATTTCCGGCGCCCCCCGCGAGCTCCGGCGTATCTGGGGGACGCGGCGAGGGATAGTCGACGGATGGACGGACCTCGCCGGACGTCGAGCGGGCTGCCGCTGGGCACCGCGGTTCGGCCCTGTCCCACCGCCCAAGGAACCTGGAGAGGTACTCGCTGACCATGAAGCCCCTGCACATGACCGCGTTCCTGCCGTTCGCCGCGACGCTCGCCGCCTGCACTTCCCGTGCTCCGGCCGCGCCCGAGCCCCAACCAGAGCCCGCGCCCGTCCAGCAAGCGGCCGCGACGACGTCCGACAGCGCGGAGAAGACCGCCAAGCAGGAAGTCCGACGTCGGCAGGCGCTCAACGACGGCCTCGAGTGGCTGCGCTGGCACCAATCCGACGACGGCTCCTGGGATTGCGACGGCTTCATGGCCAACTGCGGCAAGCTCGGGTCGACGAGCTGTCAGGACGCCGGCGAGGCGGTGAACGATGTCGGCACGACCGGCCTCGCGGTACTCGCCTTCCTCGGCGACGGCAGCACCACGCGCGACGGCGCCTACGCGGAACAGGTCGCCAAGGGCATCAAGTGGCTGAAAGACAAGCAGGATCCCGACTCCGGCCTGATCGGCGAGAAGGTCGGCCACGCGTTCCTCTACAACCACGCCATCGCGTCCCTTGCGATGTGCGAGGCGTACTGCTTCACCAAGTCGCCGTTGATCCGGAAGTCGGCGCAGGACGCGATCAGCTACATCACGATGGCCCGCAACCCGTACGGCGCGTGGCGTTACGACGTCCCGCCCTCGGGCGACAACGACACGTCGGTCACCGGCTGGTGCGTCTTCGCGCTGAAGAGCGCCGAGGAGGCCGGCCTCAAGATCGACCCGGAGGCGTTCCGTGGCGCCGCGTCGTGGTTCGACGAGGTCACGGACCCCGTCACCGGTCGCTGCGGCTACGACTCGCTCGGAAGCTCCAGCTCGCGCATCTCGCGCGTGAACGAGCACTTCCCGACGGACAAGGGCGAGGCGATGAGCGCCGTCGCGCTGGCGTGCCGCTTCCTCCTCGGTCAGGACCCCAGGAAGACGCCGGTCATGGCGAAGCATGCCGACCTGCTCAAGTCCAAGCTGCCGAAGTGGGATCCCGACGGCCTCGGCATCGACCTCTACTACTGGTACTACGGCTCCTACGCCATGTACCAGATGGGCGGCGAGCAGCACTGGGACGTGTGGAACAAGGCGATGCAGAGCGCCGTGGTCGATTCGCAGCGCAAGGATGGTGACGCGAAGGGCTCCTGGAACGCCACGGTCGATCCCTGGGGCTTCTCCGGCGGTCGCGTCTACTCGACCGCGCTCGGCCTCCTGTGCCTGGAGGCCAGCTCCCGCCCCGCCAAGCTGGTCGGCGCGCGCTAGACGGCCCCGCTCCCTCCCGTCTTCCCGACGCGGGCGGCTCGCGAGAGTCGCCCGCGTCGTTTCCTGCCGCGGCGCAGGCTCCGTCTCCCGCCGAGTTTTCCGGCGCGACCGAGCGTGGGCGCGCTCGCCACGGACCGTTAGCTTGACGCCGTGAAGCGCTGGATCTGGATGCTGACGCTGGTCGCGGGGCTCGCGGCCTGCGCGAAGGAAACGACGAAGGAGCGCCGCAACGTGCTGCTCGTCACGCTCGACACCACGCGCTTCAACGCCGTGGGTTTCATGGGCAACCCCGCGAAGCCGACGCCGCGGCTGGACGAGCTGGCGCCGGTATGCCTCCACCAACACCACCGTGACCGGCTGCCACGACTGCAACGTCTGCTCGTGGTCGGGCGACTGCTGCGACACCGGCAAGAAGCTCGGCGAGTACTTCAACGGCGCCAACTACGGCAACTGCGGCACGAGCAGCACCGGCTCCCAGTTCACGAAGGACTGCACGAACCACGACCAGTGCGTCCGCACCGCCAAGCACGGCGGCCACGCGCTCGCGAGCGCGTACTGCGACGACCAGTTCCTCTCGTGCACCGACGACGAGGCCTTCGCCCCCTCCTGCAACTACGACTGGCGCGGCACGGGCTACAAGGGCAACTGCCCGTCGTCGTGGAACGGCGACGGCACGTGTGATTGCTTCTGCCAGTTCCAGGACTCCGACTGCTGATCCGGATGCCGGGCGCCCCCGCGGGGATCCATGCAATGGCGGGCGCCGCCGCCGCCGCGGTCCTGCTCGCCGCG
>JABWBL010000289.1 GCA_013360535.1 Planctomycetaceae bacterium | reverse complement strand
GCTCGAGACGGGGCGCACCCTCGTGGCGACGCCGGGCGACGGCGCGGGCGTGTTCGTCACCTACGGCGTCGACGGGCAGTGGAACGTCTCGTGGACGTGCGACACCAACACGAGCAAGCAGTCGTGCGGCTTCGAGCTCCGCGTGTTCGTCGACGGCATGAGCGACCTCGCCGTCGGCGGGACCGACGCGCGGCTCACGCGCACGGCGACGGGCTTCGTCGTGCAGACGAACACCGGCGCGAGCCTCGACCAGGCGACGTTCCGAGGCACACCGGGCGCGCCCGTGACCATCGCGGCCACGATCAACGGGCACCCCTACCCCGAGTTCTTCTTCTTCGTGCAGGACGGCAAGGTCTCCACGGCCCCGAGCCTGCCGATCGAGCTCACGCCCTCGACGCCGTAGGTTCCTCGGCGCGTTCGTCGACGCCCGCCGGCGGGGGCGCCATCCTTCGAGTCTCCCTTGTCCTCGCATCGGCCTCTCCTCCCGCTCTGTGCCGGCGCGGCGCTCGCGCTCACGAGCGGCTCGGTGCGCGCCCGCGCCTGCTCTCCGCCGCAGTGCACCCCGATCCACGTCGCGCCCGAGGCGGGTCGGACCATACCGAGCAACGGCGTCTTGGTGGTCGAGCCCGGCTCGGACGTCGATCTCGGCAGGATCTGGCCGACGCTGAGCCTCCGTCGGAGCGACGGCGCGCCGATCGTCGCGACGTGGACCGAGGTCACGACGTCGAGCGGTCCCGTTCGCGTGTACGCGGTGACGGGGGGGCTGCCCATCGGAACCAACGTCGCCTCGTACGAGGAGCGCTGCGTGCTGGGCTCGGTGGTGCCCGCCGAGACGCGAGACGTGGCGTTCGGCACCACCGAGACCCGCCCGCTGCCGTCGTCGCTCGGGAGCCTCACCGTCGAGGCCAGCCTGCGTACGATCTCCGTCGCCGCGTCCGGGCCCTGTGAAGTCGAGACGCTCGCGGCGACCGGCGGCAACAAGACCGAGGCCGCGCGGCGCATGGGCGTCAGCGCGCGCACGCTCTCCAACAAGATGAAGCTCTGGCGCCAGCTCGGGCTCGTCGCCTGAGCCGGAGCGGACCATGGACGCCGGAACCCCGGGAAATGTCGACCTGCTGATGCGCCTGATGAGCGCGTCGACCGAGCGTGCTCGGGTCGCCTCGTCGAACATCGCCAACGCGAGCACTCCCGGGTACCGGCGTCAGGTCGTCCAGTTCGAGAACATCCTGCGCGACAGGATCGCCGAGGGCGCGACGCTCGAGGACCTCGCGGGCATCCAGCCCGCGGTGGTCGAGGACACGCTCACGCCGAGCAAGCCCGACGGCAACAACGTGACGCTCGAGCTCGAGATCAACACCGAGCGCCAGAACCGGCTCTTGTACGAGACCTACGCGGCGTTGCTGCAAAGTCACTTCGACATGATCGAGACCTCGATCCAGAGCGGCCGCTAGCCCGCCCTGAACCCCACTGCCAGCGAGACTCACCATGGACGGCGTCAACAAGCTCTTCGGCGGGATGCGCATCGCGGCGACCGGCATGTCGGCCGAGCGCGTGCGCATCGACACGGTCGCGCGCAACATCGCCAACGCCTCGGTCACCAAGACGCCCGAGGGCGGGCCCTACCGGCGGCAGGTGGTCGAGTTCGAGCCGCTGCTCGCCCAGGCCCAGAACGGCGGGAGCGTCAACGTCGGCGTGCGCGTCCGGGCCGTGCGGGAGGACATGCAGACGCCCTTCAACCGGGTCAATGACCCGACCCATGCCGATGCTGGGAAAGATGGGCACGTCTCCTACCCGAACGTCAATGCCACGCGGGAAATGGCCGACCTGATCACCGCGATGAGGGCGTACGAGGCGAACGTGTCGGCGCAGGATGGTTTCGTCCGCATGGCGGAACGGGCCCTGCGCCTCCTGCAGTGACCCCTGGGGAGGGGGTTGATCCATGATCCAAGGTGTCGGACAGGGCGGACTCGCCAAGGCGGCCTTCGATGCCGCGATGCAGACGCTGCAGCAGCGTCCTGGTGGCTCCGCACAGGTCGGCGATCTCGCCTCGAGCCTCGGCGGTGTCGCCGGAGCGTTCGACAAGGCGCTCGCCGGCGTCGGCAACCCGGAGTTCGCGAGCGAGCTGGGCCGCACGAGCGGCCCGCGCGGCGTCGGCGGCTCCTTCCCGATCGAGGACGCGCTCTCCAGCGGCGTGCGCGAGACCGACCAGGTCGTGAAGAGCGCCGACTCGCTCCCTTTCGAGCTCCTGACCGGCAAGGTCGGGGACTTTCACGAGGTCGCCGGCCGGCTGAAGCAGGCCGAACTCGCGTTCAAGTTCAGCATGGAAGTGCGCAACAAGCTGATCGACGCCTACCGCGAAACCATGCGGCTGAGCGTCTGAGGTAGACCCGGATGAACTTCGAGCTGAAGAACCTGATCGACCAGATCGCCAAGGCCCCGGCCCGCACGAAGCTGGTCACGTTGCTCTCGATCGCGGCGGTGATCGCCGTGTTCGTGATCAGTGGCTGGGTCTCGGGGCAGCCGCACTTCGTGAAGCTCTACTCCGACCTGTCCGACGCCGAGCGCGTCGCGGTCGAGAAGGCGCTCTCCGGCGCGGAGGTGCGTTATCGCATCAGCGACTTCCCCGGGCCGTTCGTGGTCTACGTCGACGAGCCGCAGTACGACAAGGCGCAGTTCGCCGTCGCGATGGCCGAGGCGCTGCGCACGACGCCCAAGGGCATCGACACGGCCGGCGCCGGCGCCGGAGCGATCTTCCTGTCGGCGGGCGAGCGCCAGCAGACGATGCAGAAGCGCGAGTGGCAGGAGACCGAGCGGCTGCTCGAGCAGCTCGACTTCGTCACGGACGCCACCGTGACCACGTCGATGCCCGACTCCTCGCCGCTGCGCGCGCAGAAGCCGATCATGGTGTCGGTCGCGCTGCAGCTGAAAGGCACGGGCGAGCTCGCGGCCGACCAGGCCTCCAACGTCGCCAAGCTCGTGCGCTACCGCTTCGCGGTGCCGGCCGAGAACGTCGTCATCACCGACCAGTCGGGCCGCACGCTGTTCGACCCCACGCACGCCGAAGGTGGACAGGACCCGCGCGAGCTGCTCGTGCAGTCGGAGAAGTACGACCGCGAGCTCGCCAGCAAGGCCAACAAGCACATCGAGAACGCCTTCGGCCCGCGCAAGGCGCTCGTGACTGTGACGTCGCAGTGGAACTACGACCACAGCACGACGGTCGACGAGAAGATCGATCCCGAGACGGTCGCGATCCAGGTCGACACCAAGGAGACCTCGGCGCCCGTCGGTGCGCTCAACGCGACCGGTGGAGCGGCCGGTGTCAGCTCGAACACGCCCAACGAGTTCGGCAACGAGACGACGCCGGTGCCCAACGAGACTTCCGGTGCCGCGACCGCCGCGGCCGCGGGCTCGACGCGCACCAAGGACAACCGCACGACCTACGAGGCGAGCCGCACGCGCACCGAGACCGTGCGCACCACGCCGCGCCTCGAGCGCATGTCGGTCGCGCTCGTGATCGACGAGAGCCTCGCCTCGAAGAAGGCCGAGATCCAGAAGATCGTCGAGGCCGCGGTCGGCTTCGACTCCGGCCGCCAGGACACGATCGGCGTCACGACGACGAGCCTGAGCGTGCCCGAGGTGATCGCCGCCGACGGCACCACGCCCGACGGCGCGGCGCCCGCGGAAGCGCCCGCCGAGGAGCCGGGCCTGAGCCCGATGGTCGAGGTGCTGCTCGAGCGTGGTGTCGAGATCGTGTCGGCGCTCGCCTTCCTCGGACTGCTCGCGACGAGCCTCAAGGGCTCGAAGAAGGGCGCGACTCCCGCAGCTGCGGGCCACGCCCCGGCGCTCGCTGGCGCTGGCGCTGCCGGCGGCTCCACGGGACTGGGCGGCGCCTCGAGCGCGATGGTCGGCGCCGACGGTACGCCGGTCGACGTCGATCCGGAAGTGCTCGCGCGCGCCCAGATCGAGGAGCTCGTGCGCACCGATCCGCGCCGCGTCGGCGAGATCCTGTCCCGCTGGGTCGACGAGAAGGCGACGGCCAAGGCCTGATCCATGGCGACCCGTGAGCTTTCCGGCGCGCAGAAGGCCGCGGCCTTCCTGCTGAGCCTCGACAAGGAGGCCGCCGCCAACGTCATCAAGAACATCGACGAGAAGGTGATCGTCGAGCTTGTCGAGGCCATGGGCCGGCTCGAGCCGGAGATGGTCAACGGCGAGTCCGTCAAGGCGCTCGAGCGCGAGTTCATCAAGAGCCTGCGCAAGCCGCGCGGCAGCCGCGTGCGCTCGGACGACGAGCTGCGCACGATGCTCGAGCAGACGCTGGGCAAGGCGCAGGCGAGCGAGCTGTTCAAGAAGATCCAGCAGCGCCTGCTGCACGAGCGGCCGTTCCTCGCAATCGAGAAGGAGCCGGCGGAGCTGATCTGCAAGGCGCTCGAGCGCGAGTCCGATCCCGTGGCGGCGCTGGTGCTCGCGCACCTCGACCCGTCGCTCTCGGCGGAAGTGCTCGGCCTGATGGAAGGCGAGCGCGCGCTGGCGATGGTGCGGCGCATGGCGACCCTGATCCCGCCGCCGTTCGAGACGCTGGTCGCGATCGCCCAGGATCTCGAGGCGCGCGTGCGCGAGATCGCCGAAGGGCCGCTGCCGCCCAACCCGACGGCGCGCCTGCGCACGATCGCCGAAGTGCTCAACTTCAGCCAGCCCGAGGTGGAGAAGTCGGTGCTCGACGGCATCCACCGCGACGAGCCGAAGATGGCGACCGAGATCCGCGAGTTCATGTTCACGTGGGACAACCTCGCCGACCTCGACTCGCGCGCGATGCAGAAGGTGCTCGGATCGATCGACACGCGCACGCTGGCGGTCTCGCTCAAGGGCTCTTCGGCGCGCGTCGAGGCCAACGTGATGGCGAACCTGAGCTCGCGCGTGCGCGACATGGTCAAGGACGAGCGCGAGCTCGCCGGCCCCATGTCGCTGCGCGACGTCAGCACGGCGCGCAACGAGGTCCTCAAGGCCGTGCGCGGCCTGATCGAGTCCGGCGAGTTCCGCCCCGCACGCGCAGGTGAAGACCTTGTCTCCTGAAGCGCTCACGGTCCGGGTCGACCGTTCCCCCACCGCCGCGCGCGTCGTGCCCGGCGGCCTCGACGGCTTCCTGCGGCGCTGCATGGCGCAGGCGCGGGCCG
>JABWBL010000288.1 GCA_013360535.1 Planctomycetaceae bacterium | reverse complement strand
CCTTCCGCCATCGCCGCCGAGCTCCCGCTGCGCGAGGCGACGCTCGAGTTCCAGCGCGAGCGCATCCGCCGCGCGCTCACGCTGCACCACGACAACTGGGCCGCCGCCGCGCGCTCGCTCGGCCTGCACCGCTCCAACCTGCACCACCTCGCCAAGCGCCTCGGCCTGCGCTGAGGCGCAAGCGGGGCCCGGCCCCCCCGACACAGCGTGGTCGCCTTGATTTGAGTCAAGGCCGGACGCCGGGGGTCCGTCGACACTCGACGCGAGGCCGGGGTGGCCTCGGAACCGCGACGGCCTGCGCGGTAGGAGTGCAACCATGTCGATCTCGACCGAAGCGGGGGGTGAGCGCAGCGTGATTCTGGAGAGGCGCGCCAGCGGATGGAGAGGGCTGCTGCCTCGCCTCGTGAGCGGTTCGCTGCTCTACCTGACCCTCAGCGGCCTCGTGATCTGGCTGGCGCCGTTCAACGTGTTCAGCGAGCACTCGGTGATCGTTCACACGCTCGTCGGGCTGCTCACGCTGCCGCTGATCGTCTGGTTCAGCCTCCGTCACGTGCTGGGCTGGTGGTCGTTCCCGCTGACGCACCTGAAGGTCACGGGCTGGGTCTCGCTGGCGCTGCTAGTCGCCTGCGCGGGATCGGGACTCGTGCTGACCTGGCAAGGTGCGTTCGGAACCCGCAGCGACGCGGCGTGGCGCTGGACGCACATCGCCACGACGGTGGCGTTGCTCGCGTTCTTGATTCCGCACTACTTCGTGCCAATCGCCCGCGAGCGGCGTGCCTCGGCGGCGTTGGCCTCGGCAGCGGTGCGCACTGCGCTCGGCGGTCACTTGCGCCTGTCGGTGTCGGCCTGCGGCGTCGTCCTCGCGGTCACCGCCGCGCTCTGCGCGATCGTGCGGCCGACGCACCACGAGAATGCGTTCCCGCCCGACTACGACGCAGCCGCCTACGGGGATGCCGGCCCGTTTGCACCGAGCCTCGCGAAGACCTCGACGGGCGGTGCGTTCGACGTGCGCTCCTTCGACGACTCCGCGTCCTGCGGGAGCAGCGGCTGTCACGAGGAGATCTACCGGGAGTGGTTGCCCAGTGCGCACCGCTACGCCGCGATGGACGTCGCGTTCCAGGGCATCCAGAACCTGATGGCGCAGCAGAACGGGGCGACGTCGACCCGCTATTGCGCCGGGTGTCACGACCCCATCTCGCTGTTCTCGGGCACCAAGTACATCGGGGTCGATGACCTCACGGCGCTCGCGGGCTATCGGGAGGGCGTGTCCTGCCTCGCGTGCCATGCGATCGAGCAGTCCGATGTCGCCGGCAACGCCAACTACGTGATCCACCAGCCCCGCCGCTATGCGTGGGAGCGCAAGGACGGCGCCCTCGCGAGCTTCCTGCGCGACTTCGTGATTCGGACCTATCCCGAGCAGCACGTGGCGAGCCTCTCCAAGCGCATGTTCAAGACGCCGGAGTTCTGTGCGGCCTGCCACAAGCAGTTCATCGACGAGCAGGTCAATGACGTCGGCTGGGTCCAGCTTCAGAACCAGTACGACAACTGGAAGAACAGCCGCTGGAACCACCCGGGCGATCCGACGCGAACGCTCGAGTGTCGCGAGTGCCACATGCCGCTGGCGAGTTCCTCCGATCCGGCGAGCGGCGACGGAGCCGACTTCAACCGCTCACGCACCGATGGCCGGCATCGGAGCCACCGCTTCCTCGGTGCGAACCAGTTCATCCCCGTCGTGATGGAACTCGAGGGTGGCGTCGAGCACGCGCAGCTGGTGGAGCACTGGCTGCGAGGCGAGTACGCCATCCCGGAAATCGCCGACCGCTGGAGCAAGGGACCCGCCGTACCGATCGAGATCCTGGCGCCGCAGCGCGCGCGCGCGGGCGAGCCGCTCGCGCTGCGGGTTCGCGTGCTCAGCAACAAGGTGGGACATGATTTTCCCACGGGCCCGCTCGACATCATCCAGTCGTGGATCGAAGTCGAGGTCAAGGACCGGCAGGGCCAGGTCGTGTTCCACTCGGGCCGGCGCGACGAGCGCAACTTCATCGAGCCTGCGACGTTCATGTTCAAGGCCGAGCCCGTCGACCGCCATGGCAACCTGATCGATCGTCACAACCTGTGGGAGATGGTCGGCGTGCGCTTCCGTCGTTCGCTGTTTCCCGGCGCCGAGGAAGTGGCGCGCTACGAGTTCGCCTGTCCGGGTGCACAGGCGCCGACGATGCGCGACTTGCCCGTCACCGAAGAGCTCGAGCTGCACGTCCCGGCGGAGTCCGTCGGCGAGCTGACCATCGAGGCACGGCTCAATTACCGCAAGATCGACCAGTACCTGCTCAATTTCATGTACGGAGACGCGACGAGGCTCACCAGTCCGGTCACGGTCGTGTCGGAAGCCTCGGCGCGCGTGGAACTCGACCCATGACGGGCTGGTCGCGCAAGCGGGGCGTGCGGCCCGCGCTGGTCGCGCTCGTGGCGATCGTCGCCGTGGGCGCGTGGCACGCGTTTCGCGAGCGCGCGGGAAGCTACGTGCCCGGCGACGGCGCGGAGGGCCTGTTCGACAGTCTCGGGAGGGCCCTGCCCCCCGACCGGCCTAGCGCGCGTTTCGTGGACGCCACCAGCTCCTCCGGCCTCGTTTTTCGGCACTTTTCTGGCGTCCGAGGCAACCGCCTGCCGGAAGACATGGGCTCCGGCGTGGCCCTCGGCGACGTCGATGGCGACGGCTGGACGGACGCCTTCCTCGTCAACTTCGCGCATGCGCTCGCGGACACCGACGCGCCGCGAGCCCGCTGCGCGCTGTTCCGCAATCGAGGCGACGGGAGCTTCGAGGACATCAGTGCTGCCGCTGGCGCGGACCTCGAGCTGCTCGGCATGGCCGCTGCCTTCCTCGACTACGACTCCGACGGCGACCTCGACCTGCTCGTCACGAGCTTCGGCGGCCTGACCCTGCTCTCCAACGACGGTGCGGCGCATTTCCGCGACGTCACGGCCGAGGCGGGTCTCGGCGAATTCCGGGGCTTCTTCACCGGGCTCGCCATCGGCGACTTCGATCTCGATGGCGCGCCGGACGCCTACGTCTGTCGCTACGTGCAGTTCGTCGAGCAAGACGCTGCCGCGACGGCCTCGGTTCCGCAGTACGACCTCGCGATCCCCGCGGGCATCAATCCCAGCTCGTTCGAACCCGCGCCCAACCTGCTGCTGCGCAACCGGGGCGACGGGTCGTTCGAGGACGTCGCGCCGCGACTCGGCGTCGCAAACGCCGCGGGACGCAGCCTCGGCGCCACGCTGGCCGATCTCAGCGGCGACGGACGCCCCGACCTCTACGTGGCGAACGACGTCAGCGACAACGCCCTGTATGTCGGCCTTCCCGACGGCACGTTCGAGGACCGAACTGCACCGGCGCAGGTTGGCGACTACCGCGGAGCGATGGGCCTCGCGATCGACGACTTCGATTCCGACCTCGACCTCGACCTGGTCGTGACGCACTGGCTGGCGCAGGAGAATGCGCTGTACGTCAACATGCGCCGGCTTCCCGGTGTCGAGCGCAAGTCCGACTTGCCGTTGAGCTTCATGGATCAGGCCGATCGATTCGGGCTCGGGCAGGCGTCGCTGGACCGCGTGGGTTGGGCCACACGCTTCATCGACTTCGATTGTGACGGGTTGCTCGACTTGTTCGTGATCAACGGCAGCACGCTGCCCCGGGCCGACGATGCGAGGAAGCTCGTCCCGCAGCGCAGCCAGTTGTTCTGGAACGCCGGCGGGACGCGCGGGTTCTTTGAGCTCGGAGCGAGCGCCGGCTCGTTCTTCGGCGAAGAGCACGTCGGTCGCGGCGGCGCTTCATTCGACTTCGACCTCGACGGCGACGAGGACATGCTCGTGATGTCGCACGGCGGTCCCGCGAGACTCCTGAGGAACGACGGGGGCAACCTCAGCTCGAGCGTGCTCGTCCGCGTTCGCCAGCCCGACGGCAATCGATTCGCGATCGGCGCCGTCGTCGACGTGCTCTCGGGCGGGAGGATCCGCAGGCGCGAGCAGGACACGCAGGGTTCGTACCTCTCGCAGCACGCGACGGGCGAGCTCAACTTCGGCCTGGGCGAGGCCACCGAGATCGAGGAGCTGAGCGTGCGCTGGCCCGATGGGCTGGTCGAGAGCGTGAACCACGTTCCGGCAAATACGCTGGTCACCTGGGAGCGCGAGCACGCTCCGCGCATCGAACTCCTGCCCGGCAAGCGCGCGCGCGTGCTCGCCGGGCCGAGGGAAGCGGAAGCGCAGCGTCGGTTTCACGCGACGCTCGACGCGGCGACCCGCCAGCGGGTCGCCGGACGATGCGAGGAGGCCCAGGCGGGCTATCGGCATGCGCTGGAGCAGTGGCCCAGCCACGAGGATTGCCTCTACAACCTCGGAAATTGCGCGCTCGCTCTCGGGCGAACGGACGAGGCGCTCGAGAGCTACCGTCGGCTCGTGCTCTTCCATCCGACGTCGAACCGCGGCTGGATGCAGATTGGCAACCTCCTGCTCGCGCGGGGGACCGAGCGCGCGCTCGAAGAGGCCGAACGCGCGTACGAGCGCTGCCACGCCATCAACGGTGAGGACAGCCTGCCGCTCGTGAGGCTCGGCGTGGTGGCTCTCGCACGCCACGACCTCGGGCGTGCCGAGATGCGCTTCCAGCAGGCGATCGTGCTCAATCCGCGCTCGGCCGAGGCGCACCACGGACACGGACGCTGTGCATGGCTGCGCGGAGACGAGGAAATGGCGAGGGAGCGACTGGCGCGGGCGCATGAGGCCGCGGACAACGCGCCCCCCGTGCCGACGGGCACCACGAACGAGGGCGACACGCGCTCGGGCAAGGCACTCCTCGCGCAGGACGGGGCCCCGACTCTGGCGTGGTTCGAGCGCTGGCGCACGTTGCGCGAGCGGCCCGTCGATCCGCGCGCCGAGTACGGTGACGGCTGATCGATGCCGGCGCTCTCGGGCTGCGCCCAAAGTTCCGGAATCCGTGCGACGATTCGCGCCGCGGCGGACACTGGAACCACGTGGAGCGAGAAACCGGATTCGAGCAGCTGTTCGAGGAGCGCGAGTGGGTGCGCGCGCTCGCCGAGCGGCTGTGTGCGGACGCTGCGGCGGCCGAGGATCTCGCGCAGGACACGTGGCTCGAGGCGCTGCGCGAAGGGGGCAAGGCCCGAGGCGCGCGCGGCTGGC
>JABWBL010000287.1 GCA_013360535.1 Planctomycetaceae bacterium | reverse complement strand
CTTCTCGCCTTGGGGCAACGTCAAGAACGACCTCTCGCCGGCCAACATCGGCCAGCGGGCCGGGGAGTTGGTTCAGGTCAGCGCTGAGTACGGGCTGGGCATCGCTGGTCTGGCCACCAACATGGCCGCCGACGAACTGGATGATGTCCGAAGCGTGGCCGAAGCCTGCGCCGAGCACGGCATTCCCTGCTTCCGCCTCGGCGCCCCGCGCCGCTACCGCGCCGAGGAGAACTACCGCCAGTTGATCGACGACACCATCAAGTCCTTTGAGAAGGCGCTGGAGATCACCCGCCCGCTGAAGGTCAAATGCATCCTCGAGATTCATCGCGGCACGGTGGCTTGCAGCGCCAGCCAGGCCTACCTGGTGGTCAAGAACTTCGACCCGGACTACCTCGGGGTGATCTTCGATATCGCCAACATGAGCCTCGGCGAGGGCTACGAACCGGTCACCATGGGACTCGACCTGCTCGGCCCGTATGTCGCCCACGTCCACGCCGGTGGCGGTCGGCCGGTGGAGGGCGAGCGGCGCGAGGATGGGCAACTCACCTGGAAGTGGGAGACCTGCGACCTGGCCGACAGCATGATCGACGTGCCGCACTTCCTGGCGGCCCTCAGGGCGCGGGGCTACAACCGCTTTGTCTCGATTGAGGATTTTCGTCCGCAGCCGGTGGAAGACAAACTCGGCCGGCAGCTTGGCTTCCTGCGCGCGGCGCTGGGCTGAGCCACCGCCCGCGGCGGCGCTCAAGGTCGGATGGTCTTCTGGAGCCTATCGTGAAGCTCGTTGTTGCTGCTCTGGTCTGCCTCAGTGCCGCCGTTGCGGAGCCTGTCATGGATCAGGCCGTGCGCGTCACCCCCACGCATGTTCAGCTTCGCTGGACCACGCCGACGCCCGCCAAGTGCCAGGTGGAGTTCGGTCCCACCGCTGCCCTGGGGCAACGGCTCGACGAAGATCCTTCGTCGCTGCGGGGCTCGACCAACGCCGGCTCGAACAGCGGCATCGGCTTCGCCAACAACCCGAATGCGCCTGTGACGCAACAGGCCGACATCGGCATCACGCTGGACACCGGCGCCGAGGTCATCTCCGGCAGCACGCGGCTGAAGGCCGGCACGGCGCAGAAGATCGCGCTGAACACGTTGTCGAGCAGCCTGATGGTGCGGCTGCACAAGGTGCACGGCAACCTGATGGTCGACGTCGACACGACGAAGAACGCCAAGCTCGTCGAGCGGGGCGCGCGCATCGTGTCGAGCCTGACTGGCGTGCCGCACGCGCGCGCGCTCGAGCTGCTGCGCGAGGCCAAGGGCCGCGTGAAGCTCGCGGTGCTGATGCACGGACGGCGCTGCACGCTCGACAAGGCGCAGGCGGCGCTCGACGCCGCCGGGGGATCGCTCCGCAAGGCTCTCGAAGGAAGCTGAACGACGATGGCGAACGCAAGGAACCCGAAGGTCGACGCTTACATCGCCAAGGCCGCGCCGTTCGCGCGGCCGATCCTGAGCGCGATCCGCGAGCGTGTGCTCGGAAGCGGCGTCGAGCTCGAGGAGACGCTCAAGTGGAACAGCCCGAGCTGGACGCACGGCGGCAAGCTCCTGTGCGGCATGGCGGCCTTCAAGGCCCACTGCGTGTTCGGCTTCTGGCACAAGGACATGCAGGCCGAGATCGAGGCCGCGGGCAAGAGCAAGGTCGGTGTCGGCGGCATCCATCGCGAGCGGCTGGTCGAGCTCGGCGAGGTGCCGAGCGCGTCGGCGATGAAAAAGCTGATGAAGAAGGCGGTCGAGCTCGCGCTGTCGGACAAGCCGGCGCTGAAGCGTTCGGGGCCCAAGCCCGAGGCCGCGGTGCCCGAGGACCTCGCGCGGGCGCTCGCTCGCAACAAGGCCGCCGCCGCTCAGTTCAAGGCCTTCACGCCGGGCAAGCGGCGCGAGTACATCGAGTGGATCACCGAGGCCAAGCGCGAGGCGACGCGGCTGGCGCGGCTCGAGCAGGCGCTCGAGTGGATCGCCGAGGGCAAGCCGCGCAACTGGAAGTACGAGAACTGCTGAGCGGCGGCTCGCTCCGCTAGCGATTTTCCCGCAGGATCCGGCGCAGCTGCGCGGCCAGATCTGACGCGTCGGAGCCGCTGGTGTTGCTCAGCACGACGACGACGTGGCCACTCTCGCGGTCGACGGAGAGCGCCGTGCTCGAACCCTGTTGCGAGCCCGTGTGGCTCACGACCCGGCCCTTTTCCGGCACGCTCCAGCCGAGGCCGTAGTCGATTTCCTTGCCGTCGGAGAGCTTCTGGCGCGTCCAGAGCGCGTCGCGCACTTCCGCGGGAACGATCTTGGCGTGCAGCAGCGCATCCGCGAAGCGCGCGAGGTCCGGCGCCGAGCTCTCCATGCCGCCGCCGGCGTACTTCCACGAGAGGTCCTCGCGCACTCGGGCACGCAGCGCGGTGCCGAGCACGAGCTCGTACGCCGCCGAACGCAGCTCCTTGGTCTCCGTCGCGTCCTCGCAGTCGAGCGTCGGCGCGAACGGCGTCGCGATGCGCTCGCGCAACAACGTGCGGAAGTCCTGCTTCGTCGCACCTTCGAGCGTGGCGGTCACGAGCGTGAACGCGTGCGTCGAGTACGAGTACTTCGTGCCCGGCGGAGCGATGAGCGGATCGTTCACGAACAGCGCGAGCGCCTCGCGAGTCGTGCAATGCCCGGTCGCGTTGTCCTTGCGGTCGTTGCGGTAGTGGCGCACGCCGGCGGTGTGCGAGAGCAGGCCACGCAGCGTCAGCGGTTGCAGCGTTTCCGGAAGGTCGGGCACGTGCGTCGAGATCGCGGCGTCGAGCGCGAGCTTGCCCTCGTGTGCGACGAGGGCCGCGAGGGCCGCCGTCACGGGCTTCGACACCGACGCGAGGCGCACGAGCGTGCCCGCGAGCATCGGCTGCTGCGCCTCGCGGTCGCGCTCGCCCCAACCGCCGTTGAGGATCACCTGCCCGTCGAGCGCGATGGCGACCGTGACGCCGACCGCGTGCGAACGGCGCTGGTACTCCTCGCAGGCCGCGAAGATTCGATCGGCCTGCGTCTGGGGTTGCGGCCCGGCGACGGTTTCCTGCAGGCAGAGGCAAGCGAGAAGCGCGGCGAACATGCGGGATTCCTCCGCGCCGGAGGCTACTCCCCCACGCGCGATCGCGCGACCTTCAGCGCCATTCCTGGCCGCTGCGCGGCTTCTCGCCGAGCCAGAACTCGCGCAAGGGGGCCGCGTAGCTCGGCGCGAGGTCGAGCTCGAAGGTCTCGTGCTCGTCGACCCAGCGGTACTCGACGTGCTCGTGCGAGAGCTGGATCACGCCCGCCGCCTGCGTGCAGCGGTGCGCGACGACGAACGTGAACTCGGCGACCTCGTGGCGCACGGGCCGGATCCACGTCAGCGCGGGCGGACCGATCACGCACTGGAACGTGGGTCCGAGCTCCTCCGCGAGCTCGCGCCGCAGGACGTCGCGCGGGTCGAGGTGCTCCTCGCCGGAATCGATGCGCCCTCCCGGCAGCTCCCACCAGCCTTCGCGCGTCGACTCGCGCACGAGCAGCAGCTTGCCGCCCTGCAGGGCGAGCGCCTTCATCGCCACCCAGTAGCGACCGAACGGACGCGGCGCGGGGTTCGTCACGGCGTCGCGCTCTCCGGCTGCGCGAGCTCGGCCCGCACGAGGCTGAGGAAACGCTCCCAATCGAAGGCCGGACCGGGGTCCTGCTTGTCCTTGGTGATGTGGAAGTGCCCGAGGATGCCGCGGAACTGCGCGAATTCCCCGTCGGAGAGCGCGTCGGCGCGCACGCGGCCTTCCGCATCGCGCGGGCAGTCGGGCGCGAGCGCCGGGAACGTGCGGCACAGGCCGGCGGCGAGCTTGACGAGCGTCGCGTACTGCTCCGGCGTCAGGTCGTGCATCTCGTAGTCGCGTCCGTGGATCGCGCCGAGCACACGCTCGGGCCGCGCCGGACGCGCGACGAAAGCCGGCGTGCGGATGCCGGTGGTCTTCATCCACGCCGGGAAGCGCACGTAGGGCCCGAGCTCGTCCGTCGCGTACCACTCGTCGAGCGTGCCGTTCCCGGGCGGATAGGCGCCGATGTTCGCGATCTCGATGCCGACCGAGCGCGAGTTGGCCTGGCGCGCGTGCCAGGCCGTGTCGGAGAGGTCGAGCGTCTGGTACAGCGTGCCGTCGACGTCGAGCAGGAAGTGCACCGAGAGCTCGCGGCGGTCGTGCAGGACCTTGAAGCACTGCCGGCTCGTGCCGCACACGTCGTAGTGGATCACGAACTGGTCGACGACGGTTCCGAGCTCTTCGCGGCAGTCGTCGCGACCCGAGAGCGTCGAAAGGCGCGTCGTGCCGTCGGGCTGCTTGACCTTGCGGCCGGGCTGGTAGCGCAGGCCGGTCGGCGGTTCCTGCGGCGCTTCCGCGGGAAAACGCAGCGCTGTCGAGTAGGCGTCGTAACCGGTCGGGTCGGTCCACAGCACGACGGGCACGCCGATCGGGACACGCTCGCCGCAGACGACGATGCAGTCGTCGCGCTCGCGCGGCGGAGCCTCGACCACGATCGGTGAGGGCGGCGGAGCGGGCTCGGGCGGCGCAGGTTCCGCGGGCTTGGGCGTCGCGCAAGCGCCGAGGGCGAGCAGCAGGACGAAGGATCGAGGAGCGGAGCGCATCGGACGGGGCAGATGCTAGAGAACGACGCGCCGCGTTTCTTGGCACGCGCGCGAGACACGGATTTTTCCGGGATCAAGTGCTACCGCGGAGGGTGCCCGAGCGTCGTTGCGCTGGTGCGAACCGTTCGAGTGCTCGGAGCCTGTCTCGCCGGTGCGTCGGCGGAGCTCGTCACCGTCGAAGCACGGTACGAGCCCGATCCGGAGTCGGGGCGCGTCGATGTCGTACTGACGGGCCTGCCCGATCCGGTGATCCGCGAGAGCAAGGGCCGGCTCGTGTGCGCGCTCGAGGCCAACGGGCTCAAGCTCGGCGGCGGGCGCCTGTACCTGAACCTCGTGCCGGCGGCGCGGCGCGGCTGCCGCCCCAGAAAGACGTTTTCGGCGACGGTGAGCGTGGGCACGAGGGAAAATTCCTGGAAGATGGTGGCGACGCCGGCGGCGCGCGCGTCCAGCGGGTGGCGGAACGTTACCGGGCGGCCCTGGAACAGCATCTCGCCGCCGTCGGGCTGGTGCACGCCCGCCAGGCACTTGATCAGCGTGGATTTGCCGCTGCC
>JABWBL010000286.1 GCA_013360535.1 Planctomycetaceae bacterium | reverse complement strand
GCCGCCCGCCATCGGCACCATCCCGCTCGCCACGGCCGCCGCCGACCCGCCTGACGAGCCGCCGGTGGTCCGCTCCGGGTTCCAGGGATTCCGGCAGGTGCCCAGGAACTCCGACTCGGTGAACGGGACGAGCCCGAACTCCGGCGTATTGGTCTTGCTGACGATGATGAGGCCGGCCTGACGGTACCGGCGCGCCATCTCCGACCCGACGGGGGGGAGCCATCCCTGGAAGAAACGGCTTCCGTTCGTGATCGGCTCGCCCGGGATCCAGGTCAGGAGGTCCTTCACCAGAAACGGGACGCCGCGGAACGGGCCCTCGGGAACCGGGCCATCGGCCTCGCGGAGGGCCCGGTCGTACATCCGGTGCACGACGGCGTTGAGGCCCGGGTTCACGGCCTCGATGCGGTCGATCGCCGCCAGCACCGCCTCGCGCGGCACGTCCGCCTGCACCGTGGGATGGCCCAGCGTGCCGCAGTCCACGAGCTCGACCGCGACGCCCAGCGCCCTGAGCCGATCCCGCACGAACGCCGCCTCGACGCCCTTGGTATCGAGCGTCGCGAAGAGGAGCACCGTCATGCGGCGGAGTGTAGCGTCGCGGAATGGCGGCTTCTTGTGCCGCGAACGCTCCGGGGAGCCGGGGGAGCGAACTGCGGAAGCCTGAGCAAACGTGAGCCGGCGAGCGCGACCGAAGTCCCGCTCGCCGGCTTGCGTGCGCGCTGGCGCTCAGGGCTGCGCGAGGAACGGATAGCGCCAGTCCGTCGGGGGCACGAACGTCTCCTTGATCGTGCGCGGCGTGACCCAACGCAGCAAGTTGAGGATCGAACCCGCCTTGTCGTTCGTGCCCGACGCGCGCGAGCCGCCGAACGGCTGCTGGCCGACGATCGCGCCCGTGGGCTTGTCGTTGATGTAGAAGTTGCCGGCCGCGAAGCGCAGCGTGTCGACGGCCTGGCGCACCGCAGCGCGGTCGTCGGCGAGGATCGCGCCGGTCAGCGCGTAGTCGCTCGTGCTGTTGCAAAGTTCGAGCGTCTCCGCGTACTTCGTCTCGTCGTACACGTGGATCGTGAGCACGGGCCCGAAGAGTTCGGTGCACATCGTGTCGTAGCGCGGCTCGAGCGCCTCGATCACGGTCGGTTCGATGAACCAGCCCTTCGAGTCGTCGCACTTGCCGCCGAAGGCGATCTTCGCGCCCTTCGACACGCGCGCGGCGTCGATCGCGGCCTTGAGTTTCGTGTAGGAGCGCTGGTCGATCACGGCGCCCATGAAGTTCGTGAAGTCGCGCACGTCGCCGGTCTTGATCGCGGCGAGCATCTCGCCCATGCGCTGCTGCAGCTTCGGCCACATCGAGCGCGGCACGTAGGCGCGGCTCGCGGCCGAGCACTTCTGGCCCTGGTACTCGAACGCGCCGCGCACGAGCGCGACGGCGGCGACGTCGACTTGCGCCGAGGCGTGCACGAAGATGAAGTCCTTGCCGCCGGTCTCGCCGACGAGGCGCGGATACTGGCCGTATTTCGCGATGTTCTGGCCGATCGTGCTCCAGATGCCGTTGAAGACGCCGGTCGAGCCGGTGAAGTGCACGCCGGCGAGGCGGCGGTCGGCGATGCCGGCGGCGCCGATCGCGGAGCCTTGTCCGGGGACGAAGTTGATCACGCCGGCGGGCAGACCCGCGGCCTCGAACAGCTTCATCAGCCAGTAGTTCGAGAGCAGCGCCGTGCTCGCGGGCTTCCACACGACCGTGTTGCCGAGCATCGCGGGCGCACTCGGCAGGTTGGCGGCGATCGAGGTGAAGTTGAACGGGCTGACGGCGAACACGTAGCCGTCGAGCGGGCGGTGCTCGAGCCGGTTCCAGACGCCGGGCGCCGACTGCGGCTGCTCCGAGTACAGGCGCTCCATGAAGTGCACGTTGAAGCGCATGAAGTCGATCGTCTCGACGGCCGAGTCGATCTCCGCCTGGTGCACGGTCTTCGACTGGCCGAGCATCGTCGAGGCGTTGATGCGGTCGCGCCACGGGCCCGCCAGCAGCTCGCCGACGCGCAGGAAGATCGCCGCGCGCTCTTCCCAAGGCATCCGTTCCCACTCGCGCTTGGCGGCGCTCGCGGCCTCGATCGCCTGCTGCACGTGCTCCGGCTTCGCGCGGTGGGCGCGGGCGAGCACGTGCCGGTGGTCGTGCGGCATCGTCACGGGCTCGAGGTCGCCGGTGCGGATCTCCTTGCCCCCGATCACGAGCGGGATCTCGACTTCCCGCGTGGCCTGGGCCTCGAGCTCGGCCTTCAGGCTCGCGCGCTCGGCGCTGCCGGGCGCGTAGGCGCGGACGGGCTCGTTGACGGGCGGAGGCGTGCGGAAGATTCCGTGGGTCATGGCGTTTCGATCCTGGTCAAGATGTGGGGCCGAAGAGCCTATCGGAACGCTCCCGGGCTTGTCGAAGGCGTGCAATTCCTCGCGCTCGCCCTTTCGAGGCGGCCTCCGGCTTCTCATCATGGGCGCGCGGCCTTCCTCACCCAGCCGCACGGAGTCCCCCTCAGCGATGCAGTTCCCTCGTACCGCGCGCCTCGGTGCGCTCAAGCTCGTCCCGCTCAGCCTCGTCCCGCTGTTCCTCAGCTCCTGCGTGCTCGTCGCCAAGGAGACGAAGGAGGTCGGGCCCGAGAGCGCCGGCCCCAACGCGCCGGCGACGGCCGCGAAGGTCGAACCGGCGGGCAAGGCCGAAGCGAAGGCCAAGGCCGCGGCACGCAAGGCCGAGAAGCGGGCCTTCGATCTCGAGCTCGCTCGCACGGAGCTCGCGCTCGCCGAGCTCGAGGTCGGCCAGAACCAGCGCGAGGCGGAGCAGAAGCTGCAGAAGGCGCGCGAGGGGCGCGACGAAGCCAAGCGCGCGCTCGAGCACTTCATGGCGAAGCTGCCGCGCGAACTCGAGGAGTCGCAGCTCAGCCTCGACCGCCAGACGCAGGGCAAGCTCGAGGCCGAGCAGGAACTGCGCGAGATGGAGGCGACCTACGCCAAGGACCAGTTCGCGACGGACACGAAGGAGCTGGTGCTGATGCGCCACCGCAAGCGCCTCGAGTTCGCCGAGCGTGGGCTGCGGATCGCGCACGCCGAATTCACCGACAAGCGGGACGTCGAGCTGCCGAAAGCGCAGCGCGAGGCCGAGCGGCGCCTGCGCGAGAGCGAGCAGTCGGTGGCGGACGCGGAGCACGCGCTCGAGCGCACGAAACTCTCGAGCCAGATGCAGCTCGCGCGCAAGCGCTGGGCGATGCAGGAGCTCGAGCGCCCGGCGGACGAGGACAACGGGAAGGGCGACTAGCCGTGTTGGCGGCCCTTTTTCTCGCGCTGGCGGCCCAGGACGCCAAGCCGGAGGCGAAGCAGGAGCGCGAGCTGCGCCCGGCGGACGACGTTCCCGCGACGATGACGCAGGAACAGGCGCGGGTGGCGCTCGAGCGCTCGCTCGCGTTCATCACCGGCAGCCAGAATCCCGACGGTTCGTGGTGTGGCAGCGCCCCCGACAGCGTGATGGAACTCGGCTTCAGCCCCGAGACCTACTACACGTGGCAACTTGGCGCGGTCGAGCTGACGTTGATGGCGCTGATGCAGTGCGAGGAGACGCCCGAGCGGCGCGCCGCGCTCGACAAGGGCATGCAGTGGTTCTGCACGACGCGCCTGCCGGCGCGCGGCGACGACTGGGACGTCGACTACATGTGGCCGTCCTTGTACGGCGTGGTGTGTGCCGTCGACGCGCTCGACGACCCGCGCTTCGCCAGCGCGGAGTGGCAGAAGAAGATCGAGACGCGTGGCCGCGAGTTCATGGCGATCCTCGAGCGCTCGCAGGTGCCCGAGGGTGGCTGGGGCTACTACGACGATCCGCCGTTCACCAACCGGCCGAAGTGGGCGACGAGCTTCGCCACCGCGACCGTGCTCACGTCGCTCGAGACGGCGGGAAAACGCGGCTGGTACGCCGATCCGAAGCTGCGCGACCGCGCGATTGCCTACGTTGCGGGCTGTGCACTGCCCAACGGTGCGTACGAGTACGACCTGAACCCCATTCCGCGCGCCGGAGTCGGGGAGAGCATCAACAGCGTGAAGGGCTCGCTCGGACGCATCCAGATCTGCAACTGGTCGCTGCGGAGCTGCGGGATCAAGTTCGTGACGGACGAGAAGCTCCGCGAGGGGCTCGGAGCGTTCTTCGAGCACCACCGCTTTCTCGACGTCGCGCGCATGCGTCCCGTGCCGCACGAGGCGTACTACGCCAACGCGGGCTACTTCTACTTCTTCGGGCACTACTACTGTGCGCTCGCCATCAACGAGCTGCCGGCGGCGGAACGCGAAGCGTGGCATGCCAAGCTGCGTCCGCACCTCGTGAAGTGCCAGTACGCCGACGGCTCGACGAGTGACTTCCTGCACTCGCGCTACGACATCCTCGCCTCGACGTCCTATGCGGCGATGGCGTTGGACCTCGGGCTCGCGAAAGCGAAATGAACGGATGAAGACCCTCCCGATCCTGCTCGAGCTGCTCGGGCGCCGGCTCGACGCCGAAGGGCGTCGCTGGCTGGAGACGACGCGTGCGGAACTTGCGCGCGGCGTCGACGTCGAGCGTTTCTGCGTGTTGTTCTCGATGGCGAGCCGCCACGCGCCTCGGCGCGCGCTCGCGCCCGATGCGGGCGAGCTTGCGGCGGCGGACAAGGCGCTCCCCGGCTGGAATCCCGAGCGCTGGACGACGCTCGAGGCCCTGCGCACCGCGCTCGTGCTCTCGCGGCCCGACCTCGAACGCGAAACGGCCGCGCAGGCGATCGAGGAGCTCTTCCGCTACGCCGACATGGGCGAGCTGTGCGCGGGCTACAAGCTGCTCGCGCACCTGCCGAAGCCGCAGCGCTTCCTGTGGCGTGCCGGCGAGGGCGCGCGCTCGAGCATGAAGGCCGTGTACGAGTCGACTTGCTGCGATTCGCCCTACGCCGCGGCTCATTTCGACTCGATCTCGTGGCATCAGGCCGTGATCAAGGCGCTCTTCATCGAGGCGCCGCTGTGGCGCGTTTCCGCCGTCGACACGCGCCTGGATCCCGAGCTCGCGCGCATGGCGCTCGACCTCGCGGACGAGCGCCGCAGCGCCGGCCGTCCCGTCAATCCCGAGCTGTGGATCTGTCTCGGCGCCCACGGCGGCGCGCGTGGCCTCGCCTCGCTCGAACGCGAGCTCGTTTCCGGTCCTCCGCGTGGCCGGGCCGCC
>JABWBL010000285.1 GCA_013360535.1 Planctomycetaceae bacterium | reverse complement strand
AGCTCAGGCCCGTCGAGCACGCCGGAACGATCCGCGTCGCAGGCCGCGAAGTGCTGGCGCGCGCCGGCACCGGGCGCTTCCGTGCGCGCCGCGTCTCCGAGCGTGCCGAGCACGCTGCCGGGCACGAGCAACAACCTGTCGATCTCCGCGAGCGTGAGCCAGCGCGAGTTCACGTGGCTCGTGTCCTTGAGCGGCTTGCCCGCCTCGTCGAGCATGCGGTCGAGCGGGAACTCCTCCAGCGCCACGACGTAACTCTCCTTGAGGCCGCCGATCGAGCCGAGCTGGCGCGGCTCGCCCGAGATGCCGACGTCGGTCAGCACGACGCCGTCGCTGCCCGGCGCGAACAACACCGGCTGCAGGAACGGCGCGTTGTAGAACGCACCGGCGGCGAGCATCTCCGTCGCGTCGCCCGACTCGAGCTGCGCGATGTTCTTCACGCGCCGCGGCTCGGTGATCTCGAGCACCTGCACACGCGACGTCGGTCCGTTGCCTCCCTCGCTCTCGATCAGCACGTACGCAAGATCCCCCTCGCGCGTCTTCGAGCCGCCCTGCTGCTCGGCGAGGTCGACGTGACTCCTCACGACCAGCCCGCGGAACGTGCCGTTGCGCCGGATCGCGCGGCTGCGCTCGTCCGCCGGCGGCCACAGCTTCACGAGCGCCGACGGCTCGTTCGCGTCGAGCAGCACGAGCCCCTCGCGCTCGTCGAGCACGCACAGGAGCGCTCGCGCGGGACTCCTGCGGTCCGCGATCACGCCCTCGGGCGCGAGCGGGCGCGAGTTCTGGAACAGCAGCGTCACCGCCGTCGCACCGTCGCGCGCGCCTTCGTCGGAGCTGACGCGCGTTCCGCCGACCAGACGCGGCTCCGCAGGCTTGCGGATGTCGACCACGAGCACGCCCCCCGGCCCGTCGGCCACATAGGCGTAGGGCCACTGCACGGTGACGTCGCGTGCATCGAAGGTCGGCACGTGCGCCACCGGCGTCAGGCGTCCGTCGCTCGCCCGCCGCATCACGCGCAGGCCACCGGCGCCGTCCGCGACGTACAGGTGCTCGCCCGCGAGCGCGAGCCCACGCGGCTGCACGGTCGCGAGGAATTGCAGGCGCTTTGGCTCGGTCGGATTCGACACGTCGAGCACGTGCACGCCCCGAAAGCCCTCCGCGACGTACAGCCGCTGCGCCCGCGCCTGCAGCGGATCGCACTCGAGCGCGAGGTCGACGATGTCGGGCAGCACGAACTTCGCGAGCGGCACCGACGCCGCCAGTTGCGTGCGGTCGACGGCGAGCACCTCGACGCCGCGTCGGTCGCCGACGAACGCGAGCTGGCGCCCGAGGCGGAAGTTGGTCGAACCCAGGCCCCAGGTCGCCGAGCTGCGGTGGCACTCGACGCACGCGCGCGCCGTCGGACGCACCGTGTGCATCTGGTGGTGCACCTGCGTCAGCCCCGAGAGCCCCGCCGCCGTCACGGGCAGCACCTGGTCGAGCACGACGCGCCCGTCCGCGTCGCGCACCGTGCCCATGGTCGAAAAACCCGTCAGGTACGGCGCAAAACGGCCCGACTCGTTCAGGCCCGCATAGAAGCTCTTCCAGGTCGCGAAGACCTTCTCCTGCGTCGTCACGCGTCCCTTCGTGCGCTGGCCGCTCAGGAGGTCGAGCTGCGTCAGCGACTCGTTGCGGTCGAAGTGGAAGCCCATGAAGTTGGGATTCCAGCCCGAGTGGCAC
Source organism: Planctomycetaceae bacterium (assembly GCA_013360535.1). Taxonomy (GTDB): domain Bacteria; phylum Planctomycetota; class UBA1135; order UBA1135; genus F1-120-MAGs118. The sequence goes on along the minus strand of JABWBL010000285.1, from coordinate 3,492 downwards.
AGGTAGCACTCGAGGTCGCCGTGATCGGGCGTCATCGCCTTGGCCGCGCGCTCGTTGTACTCCGGACGCTTGCGGTCGAGCACGTGCACGACCTGCGGCACGACGTGTTCCTTGCCGTCGACCTTGCTCGTCAGCACGACCTCGCTGCCCTTGCGGCGCAGGTGCGAGAGCGGCGTGCCGCGCTCGGTGCGCAGCGTCGCAGGTTTCGTGAACGTGCCGTGGCAGTCGCTGCACGCGATCTCGACCGCCTGTTCCATCGCGCCGTACAGGTGCCCGTCCCCCATCACGTCGTTGACCGTGTGGCAGTCGATGCAGTGCATCCCCCGCTCGTGGTGCACGTCGGGCGGGACGATCGCGGGATCGTCGAGGTAGAACTGGCGGTTGAGCAGCACGTCGGTCGTGCCGGGGATCTGCGGCCCCCCGGGCGCACCCGGCGGAAGCTGCGAGAGGCCGCGGAAATTCAGGCCGATCGAGGCGTCGCCGTAGTGGCAGCTCGTGCACGTCGCGGTCGTCGGCGCGCGCGTCATCGAGTGCATCCGCGGATGCCCCGGCTCGGCCCGCCGCGCCGTTCGATCCGCGCTCTCGCTCAGGCCGTCGAGCGCGTACGGCACGTGGCACGCCGCACAACCCTCGCCGCGATAGTCGCCGTCGAAGCCGACGCGCCCCTCGACCGCGCGCCCCTCCGACCACAGGTGGCACTGCATGCACTCCTTGCGCGCGAGGTCGGCGTAGTGGCTGCCGAGCGAGTCGCGCGCGCCACCTTCGCGGAACGGCGGCACCTGATAGAGCTGCGAGATGTCGCCGGGCTCCGCCTGACCGGCCGGAACGGCAAAAACGCCGTACAACGAGCCCTTTTTCGGAACGAGCCCGGCCTCGTAGTACCCGTCCGACAGGTGCCCCGCCGTCGTCGCGTGCAGGCTCGTGCGCACGCGCGCCACCTCACGCTCGTGGCAACCGCCGCAGGTCGTCGCCGCGACGCGCAGGTCCATCGGATTCTCGAAGCGCCGCCACGTGAGGTCCTCCGTGAGCCCGGCGACACGCTCGTCGCCCGCCTCGGCGCGCGCCCGCTGCGGGTGCGCCTCCTGCTTCGTCTTGGCCGTCCCGTTGCCGCCGTGGCAGTCCGTGCACGAGAGCGCCGCCTCGGGATGCATGTCCTCGATCCCGCTGTGGCACGCGACGCAACCCTCCACGCCACGACCGGGCGCCGAAGCGCCCGCGTCTCCCGCCGTGAGCCCGAGCAGCACCACGAACGCACCGAGCAGCGCCCACACGACACCTTCGAGGAGCGCGGCGCGGCCGCGCGATTGCTGGCGAGCCACCCCGCGCCCCCGCTACGCGTACAGCCTCGGGAGCTTCTTGCCACGCGCCTTCGCCGCGTTCACACCGAGCAGCTCGCACACGCTCGGACACACGTCGATCGCCTGCACGTCGTCCTCGACCACACGATTCTTCGCGAAATCCGGGCCCCAGCAGGTCGCGGTCACGTACTCGAGATCGTTCGAGCCGTCGCCGTGGTCGAGCCCGCGCCGCGAGTTGAGGTCGGCGTCGCGTCCGAATTCCGGCAGCACGATCACGGTGGTCGAGTCGCGCAGCTGTGGATCGCCCTGGATCGCGCGCCACAGGTCGCCGAGCGCCTCGTCGTTGCGCCGGATGATCTCGACGTAACCGTTGAACGACCCGTGCGCCGCGTCCGCCTGCTGCAGCACGATGCCGACGAGCTTGGGCTTGAACAGCACTAGCAGGTTGCGCGCGACGCGGATCGCCTTGGCGTCCGCCGCGTTGGCGCCGCGGATGTCGGCCGTGCCGCTCGTCAGCTCCTGCAGGATGTACTGCTCGATGCGCGCCGAGTTCTCGAGGTTGTTGAGCGCGCCGCCCGGCGTGCTCCCGATCGCCCCGCGCAGCCGCGCGTACAGCTCCGCTTCCTTCTGGCTGAGCGCCTTCGGTCGCCCCCAAGTCTCGAGAATCGACTTGAATTCCGCGTTGAAGAGGCCGTCGCCATCGACCGTGTTCGCACCGTAGCGCGCGCCGTAGTCGGGGTGCAGCCCATAGCTGTAGTTGGTCTGCTGCGCGCCGCCCGACGTGCTGATCCACACGTCGCTCGCGGCGAGACCGAGGTCCTTGCGCACGTATTCGAACAGCGTCGGATCGGTGCCTCGCGCGTTCTCGCGGATGCCACGTGCCTCGCTGATCCCGGTGAAGATCGAGAGCGCCGCGCCGAAATGCCCGAGGTTCGAGGACTTCACGCGCTTGTAGAGCACGCCCTCCTTCGCCAGCGCCTCCAGCGTCGGCACGTTTCCCGGCGAGCCAAACGTCTCGCGCGTGCGCACGCCGCCCGCGAAGGCGACCAGCACGACGTGGCGCGTCTTGCGACCGCTCGCCTGCGCGAGCGTCGCACGCGCCGCCGCGGGCAACGCCAGCGCCGCGAGCGAAGCCCCGACCATGAACTGGCGACGATCCTGAACGAACGGTTGCATCGGTTGTCTCCGGGCGCGGGTTCAGTAGGTCTGGTACTCGGGGTGCGTGACGAGCGCGTAGAGCACGGTCTGCGGGCGGCAGGCCGGATCGTGAAAGGCCGTGACGAACTCGCGCAGCTCTTCCGCACTCGCCTCGCGGCCGAACAGGCGCTTGAAGAGCCCCGCAACCCATGCCGTCGGGTCGGAAATCGTGGCTTTTTCCGGCACTTTCACGGCCCCGGAGTCGATCAGCACGCGCGCGAGCACCGAACGCAGCGGTCCGGTGTCCGAGAGGCCGTCGAGCGCCGTGCGCAGGCGACGCGCCTCGTCCGCCTGCGGCGGGCGACCGAGCAGGTCGACGTACAGCGCCTGGATCCACAGCCGGTTGGGCGCCGTCACACGCGAGCGCACGCGCGCCTCCCATTCCGCCGACGCGAACCAACCCGCGAAGATCGCGCGGAACTCGCCCGGATCGCGCTGGAACCGCCGCACCTCGTCGGCGAAGCGCGTCTTGTCCGGCTCGGCGCGCACGATGCGCCTGTACTCGCGCGCCAGGAAGGTCTGCGCGAACGAACGATCCTCGATCGCGATGCGCAGGAGGTCCGACTGCGTCGCGCCGCTCTTCCCGAGGAACGTGCCCGGCCGACCGTCGTAGATCTGCTTGCCGACGTCGAGCTCGCGCACGCTCTTCTGCACGCGGATGCCGTTGAGCTGCTCCATCACGACCGTGACGAACGTGTCGGCGCCGGGGTTGCGCTGGTCGAAGCTCGGGCTGAGCGTGATGCGGTGGATCGCGCTGCGCACGTCGAGGCGCCCGGCCGCGAGCAGCCCGGGCAACGCGTCGACGCGCTCGTTCTCCGGTCGGAAGTTGTCGATCAGGAGGAAGTAGTAGAGCTGCTCCTCGACCCACTGCGTCCAGGCCTCGCGCGAGCCGAGCCATTCCGCGACGAGCTCGTCCCGCGAGCGCCCGAGCCATTGCGTGCGCTCGGCCTCGAGCGGCGGCCGACCGAGCAGGTCGAACGACAGCGCGCGCAGGGCC
>JABWBL010000284.1 GCA_013360535.1 Planctomycetaceae bacterium | reverse complement strand
GCCCATGCGCGGCGCGAGCACCGCCGCGGTCGCCTGGGCCTGCGCGATGCGCTCCCACGCGTCGCCCCACTTCGCCTTCCACTCCGCGTTGGCATCGACCGCCGCACGCAGCTTCTGCTCGTCGGCGCGCTTGCGCTCGAACATCTGCGGGTCGAGCAGGCCCGCGAGCCGCCCGACGTACACCTTGCGGCTGTTCTGCACGCCGAAGAGATCGCCCCGCGCGATGCGGGCGTTCTCCGCGCTGCGGCCGGAGAAGGTCTGCAGCCACACTTCGGCGCGCATCAGGCGCGCGAGCGCGCGCGGCACCGCCAGGTCGCGCAGGTACTCGAGGTGCGCGACGCTGTTGAGGCGCTGCGTGCTGCCCGGGTGGCCGGCGACGAACGTCAGCTCGCCATCGGCGGCGCCATTCGTGCTCCAACGGAGGAAGTTCTCCGCCGCCAGCGGCTTGCCGTCCTCGTAGATGCGGAAGAAGGTCGCGTCGAGGCAGTAGCGCGGGTACTCGAAGTTGTCGTTGTCGCCGCCGTAGAACGCCGACTGCGTCTCGGGCGCGAACACGAGGCGGATGTCCTCGAAGCGCTTGTACTGGTAGAGGTGGTAGCGACCGCCCTGGTAGAGCGTGACGACCTCGCAGTGCATCCCGCTCGCCGCCTTGGCTTCGTCCTGGATCTGCGTCTGCACCTTGCGGCGCGCCGCGCCGGCGTCGGCCGTCGACAGGCCCTTGGCCGCGGCTTCGACGCGCTCGGTCACGTCGGTGATCGTCCACAGCACGTCGAGGTGCAGGTCGGGGCAGGCGATCTCGTCGGCCTGCGTCGGCGCCCAGAAGCCCTTCTCGATCAGGTTGCGCTCCTTCGAGGAGAGCTTCTCGAGGATGTCGGAGGCGACGTGGTGGTTGGTCATCACGAGGCCGTCCTTGGACACGATCGAGCCCGAGCCGCCGGTCGAGACGCGCACGCAGGAGCGCTGCACGTGCTCGAGCCACTTGGCGTCCGCGTCGAAGCCGTAGCGCGCCTTGATCTCGGAAGCCGGCGGGCGGTTGAAGAGCCACATGCCCTCGTCGACGCGCGCGGCGAGGGTTGCGGGCGCGAGCAGGAAGGCGGCGAGGGCAAGACGCAGGGACAGGGATGAGCGCATCGGATTTCGTTCGGAGGAGGAACTAGGGGACGACGGCGACCACGCGGGCGGGACTCGCGCCGCTGCGGTCGAGCTTCATGGGCAGGGCGATCAGCGTCGCGCCGATCGCGGGGAGCGTGCGCACCGCCGCGAGGTCGGTGAAGGCCGGGACGTTCGCGTCGGCGAGCACGCGCTGGACCGGTCGCTCGCGGCGCGCGGCGTCGCCGCTCTCGAGGTCGACCACCGCCGCGTCCAAGCTCGGCCCGTCGATGCCGACCAAGTCGACCGAGCGCTCGACGAGCTCGCGCACGAACTCGACCGTCAGGCCCGGGTGTCGCGGCGAATCGAGCGTGCCGAAGTAGCGGTCGGGCTGGCCCCAGTTGCGGTCCCAACCTGTGCACACGAGCACCGCCGCTCCACGCGGGATGCGACCGTAATCGCGCTCGTGCGCACGCAGGTCCGCGAGCGTCACGACGTAGTTCGCCTGCGTGCGGCACTTCGCCTGCACGTCGATCACGCGGATCGGCCCGACCAACCGGCTCAGCGGCACTTCGTCCGCTCCGTTGCGGCCTTCACCGAGCCGCATCGGCGCCTCGAGGTGCGTGCCCGAGTCCTCGGGGCCCGCGATCGATCCGGTCGCGTGCCAGCGACCGTCCTCGTCCGCGCCCGCGACACGCTCGTAGCGGAACGGCTCTTCCTGCGGCCCGTTCGAGTCGGCGTCGCGCAGGGTGTGCGTGAGGTCGACGAGCCGCTTGTCGTACAGCGAAGGCGCCGTCGCGCAGCTCTCGAGCAACAGCGGGCTCGCGAGCAGGCCGGCGAGCGCCACGCTCCGCACTCGCGTGCGCCACGATTCGGGGGACGTCATGGCGTGGGAGGATAAGGAGCGCGCCCTCATTTTTCCCGCGCTCGCCCACCCCACCACGGCAGGCCAGCGACTTCCGCCCGAATTCTTGCGTTCGCGCGCCTCGAGCCCTTGCCGCGCCCTTACTCGCGCGCGACTTCCCAGACTTCCGTGCCGAAGTGGTCCCAGGGGATGCGCCCCTCGTCGCACTGGGCGTCGGTCGAGAACTGCACGTCGACGAAGTAGATCACCTGCGCCGTCTGGCCCGTGCGCAGGTTGCGGCAACCGTGGGCGACACCGGGCGGAATGCGCACGAGGCGTGAGTTGCCGTCGCCGAGCACCATCCGCAGCACCGTGCCTTCGGTCGGCGAGCCCTTGCGCACGTCGGCGACCACCACGAGCAGCTTGTCCGTCGGCGGCACGAACCACACGTCCGTCTGGCGCTTGTGGAGATGGAAGGCCTTGATCGCGAGCGGCTCGATGACGCTGTAGTTGACCTGCCGCACCGTGAAGCCGGGGAGCTGGCGGTGCAGGCCCTCGTCGAGGCGCCCGAGCTCGGTCATCGAGCCCCCGTCGTCGTTGAAGCGCTTGAGCTCGACGAGCTCGAGGCCCTCGATGCGCGTGCGCTTCGAGTAGTCCTGCACCGAGTAGCTCGCCTGGGCGCGGTCGTTGAACTGGGTCATGGTGCGAAGCGTAAGGGCCGGAGCGACTTTTTTCCTGTCGGGGCGGGAGGCGTGGGGTTCACGCGGCCTGCGCGAGCAGTCCACCGAGCGCCGAACGGCCGTATCCATAGCGCGCGGCGAGCTCGTCGATGCGCGAGAGCGTTTCCGTCCCGCGCAGGCTGGTCCAGTCGCCGAGCGCGAGCTCGGTCGAGCTCGTCCGCACCGTCGACTCCAGCGCACGCGTCAAGTCCTCGCGCCGGAACTCGCGCTCCGAAAGCTCGGCGATCCAGCGCAGCGCCGCTTCGTCGAGCGCCTCGATGCGCACGCGCACGTAGCGCAGGCCGCCCGCATCACGCGCCGACTCCGCCAGCTCGTTCCACTCGATCCACAGCCGCGCCGTCTGGTCGACCGGCAAGCCGTGCGTGAGCGCCGTCGCATGGCGTTCGACGAACGCGCGCGCCTCGCTGCGCGAGCGGAACAGCCGCGCCCGCCACAACGAATCCAGCGTCGCCAGCGGATGCCGCACGACGTGCACCACCACCGTGCCCGCCGGCAGGTGCTCCGCATAGGGCGCCGCCTCCCAGGAAGCCTCCGCCCCCCGCTTGCGCGGCCACTTCGGCGCGCCGAACTCCAGCGACGCCGCGTTGAAGAGCTCGGACCGCCCGCACGGAACGCCGAGGCGCTCCAGCAATCCGGCCACGTGCCCCAGCCCCGAACGTGGGCAACCCGTCACGAGGATCGATCGACTCATCGCCCCCTGCTTCGTCCCCGTCCTCCGTCGACCTGAGCCGCCGCCGCCCCTCCTCCCCTCCCCCGGGAACGACCCCGGCACCACGAACTTCCTTCCGGCCGCCGACGGCTCGCGGGACCTCAGCGCAGGTCGAAGTCGCAACGAAGGCTGCCGGGGATGAGCGTGATCTGCTCCGCACGCACCTTCGTCTCGCCGTCGAACTCGAACACACTGACCGTGTACTCGCCCGCTGGCAGGCGCTTGAAGCGCGCCACCGCGCCCGTTCCGCCCGGCGTCGGCTCGACGGCCGCGTCGAGCCACACGAACATCGGCTGGCATTTGACTGCAACTCGGAACTTGAACAGGTCAGCGCCGGCCGGCAACGCGACGTGGACTTCGTAGTCGTGCAGCGTCGCGCGCGGAACGAGCCGCACGACGAGCTCCAGTCCCCCGCGACCGAGCTTGACGACCTCGCGTCGGTCCTTGTAGCCGATCTGGCGAACGAACAGGTGGTACTCCCCCTGATCGAGCGCCGCATGGACGATGCGCCCCTCCGCATCCGTGAGTCCGGTCGCGTCGCCACGCGATTGCGCCTGCGACTGGGGCGTCGAGACGGCGACGATCGCGCCCGGCAGCGGCTGGCTCGTGGTGTCGTCGAGCACGAGTACCCGCAGCGAGGCGGTCGAGCTCGACTCGAGCTGCACGACGGGAGACGTCACGAGTCCGGGCACCGGGAACTTCGCGCTCCAGGTAGCGGAGTTCTCATCGCCGGAGCCCAACGTCACTTCGAGCGTCGCGCCCAGCTCGGCGAGATCGTGCGGCATCCTGCGGAACGTCGCGATCGCGAACACTCGCTCGTCAGGCTCCGCGCCCGCTTCGAGCTGCGGCGTCGTGGATTGGAACGGGACGCCAGCGCCGTCCGCCCGGAGCGACTGCACGCGCTGGATGCGGGCGTCCTTCGCCGGATCGAAACCCGGAGCGACGGCGAGGAACCTGCCGACGAACAAGAACGGCGCCGACGCGACGATCTGGCCGTCGGGCGCCTTCTCGAGCGTGCAATTCGCGAGCGAAGACTGCGTTCCGTCGGCGCCGAACTCGACCGCGACCGACTCGATCGACTTGGATTCCTCCCAGCGGATGACGCCCTTCGAGTCGGGCCTCACCGTCGTGGTGGCGCCGCCCGCGAGCTGCACTCGCACGTTCCACCACGGGAGCGCGCTGCCGTCGCGCTCATCACGGACGACAAGCGACGTCCCCTCGAACGTCGGTCGGGAGGGCGACATCATGACCAGCACGGGCTCAGGAGGTGCCTCAAGCGTCGCCTTCCGATCCGGCTCCACGACCGCAGCGACGACGGGCTCCTCACGTACGGGCGCTGCAGGCTCGGGCTCGCTCTCGACTCTCGGCGATTCGGCCTTCGCCTCGGGCGCGGCGACGACGACGGCTCGCGCGTCCATCGGGGCGGGACTCCGACGCCACAGGGCGACGACGAGCACCAGCGCCCCCAACAACAGGACGAGTCCCCAACGCGAGCTTCGTTTGTGCATGTCACGACTCCGGCCAGCGCACCTGCCCAAGCTCCAAGAACGATGGAAAGTTCGCTCTCGAGACCTCGAGACTATCGAGGAACTCGCCAACCCACGTCAAGCCAGCCGAGACTTCCCCAGAACGCCGTCGAGAGCTTCGGACCGAGGTTCGAATCGCCACGGGTCCGGAAGGCTGCTAGGTTCGGGGCGTGGGAATCGCGGCGGTGGTCCTGGCAGTGCTCGCGTTCGCGCAGGGGGCGCCGTGTGGGGAGTGCCGGGTGCAGGCGCGGCGCGTGATGCTGTGCACGGAACATGCGACGGAGGAGACGAGCGTGCTGCGCGAGGTGCGCGCGGTGCTCGCGAAGGGC
>JABWBL010000283.1 GCA_013360535.1 Planctomycetaceae bacterium | reverse complement strand
GGGCCCGCGCCATAGGCGAAGAGCGAGCAGACCGCGATCGGCGTCGTGTCGAGCAGCTGTCCCGCGGAGCTCACGCGCGCGGCGCCGACCTCGCGCCAGATCGACAGGGGCCGATCCCAGGCGACAAGGAACTGCGCGCCGTTCGAGCCGACGCGCGCGCCGAGGTCCGGCCCGCTCGTCGCCCCGATCACGAACGGATTCGCGTCTTGCCAGGCGAGGTTCGAGCCGAAGCGGCGGCCGACGACGTCGTCGTCCGTGGCGCTCGAATAGCGGCTCCACACGAGCAGGAACGACGAGCCCGCGTGCGCGAGCTCGACCGTCATCAGCTGCCCCTCGGGCAGCAGCGACACCGGCGTCGGATCGAGGACCACCCCGGCCGGCGACACGCGCGCCGCACGCAGGTTGGCGGAACCGGCGGACGTGCCTTGGGCGACGACGACCCAGTTGTTGCCGTCGCTCGCGAGCGCCGTCGTCCCGATGTCGGAGAACGAGTAGGGGAGCACGACGATCGGTGCGGCGTCGAGCACGGCGCCCGCAGGCGAGACCCGCGCGGCGACCAGCGCCTGTTCGTAGATCGAGCCACCCGGCGCTCGCGACTTCCAGCTCACGAGCCAGTTCGTGCCGTTCCACGCCACGCGCGGCTGCACGTCGTCACCGGGCAGTGTCGCGATCACGAACGGCACCGCGTCGAGGCGCTGGCCGTTCGCGTCGAGCCGCATCCCGAAGATGTCCTGCCCCGACTCCGGCCCGCTGCTCGCGAGCGCGACGCGGCGATCAGCCCACACGACCAAGGTGCTCGTGGTGCCGCGCGCGATCGCCGGCGTCGACTGGTCGCCTGCGGCGAGCCCCACGAGCGCATCCCCCGCGAGTTCGATGCGGGGCGCGAGGCTGGGCGTCTGGGCCGCGGCGGAAGCGGCGAACAGGGCGAACGGGAGGCAACGGGCGAGCTTCATGATCAGGCCTCTCTGGCGGGGTTGGCCTGCGAGGCTCTCACGGATGCTCCGTTCGCACTATGGGGCAAGTGTCGTACGGGCGGCTTGTGTCCAGCTTTCCAACTTGGCCATTCGTACGAAGAAAACTCCCTTCTGCCCGTTCAGATCGTGAAGTATTTCGCGCTCGGGTGGTGGCAGATGAGCGCCGAGGTCGACTGCTCGGGCTCGAGCTGGAACTCCTCGGAGAGCGTGATCCCGAGCTTGTGCGCGCCGAGCAGGTCGAGCAGCTGCTCCTGATCGGCGAGGTTCGGGCAGGCCGGATAGCCGAACGAGAAGCGCGAGCCGCGGTAGCCCTGCTTGAAGAGTTCCTTCATGTCGCGCGCGTCGTCGGCGGAGAGGCCGAGCTCGGCGCGGATCTGCTTGTGGATGTACTCGGCGAGGCCTTCGGCGGCTTCGACGGAGAGCCCGTGCAGGTGCAGGTAGTCCTGATAACGGTCGGCGGCGAACCATTCGCGCGCGACATCGCTCGCGCGCTGGCCGATCGTGACCACTTGCAGCGCGACGACATCCGGCACGCCGTCGCGCCGGAAGAAGTCGGTGATGCACAAGTTCTTCTTGCCGCGCTGGCGCGGAAACGGGAAGCGCGCGACGGTCTTGCCATCGTCCTTGGGATCGAGCAGCACGAGCGTGTCGCCTTCCGGCACGCACTTCCAGAAGCCGTAGGCCGCGCGCGGCTCGAGGATCTTCTCCTTCGCGCATTGCCGGGCGAGGTCGACGAGGATCGGGCGCACCGTCTCGTCGATCAGCTTCGCGTAGTCCTTCTGCGGCTTGCCCTTCCGGCGGTAGCCCCACTGGAACTGGAACAGCGTGATCTCGTTGATGTAGGCGAAGATCGACTGCAGCGGGATCGACTCGACGAGGCGGGCCCCGAGGAACGGCGCGGTCGGGTAGGTGATGTCGCGCGGGAGCGCGTCGGACGTGAAGTGCGGCTCGGCGACTTCCGGTGCGGGGCGAGCCGCGCTCGACTGCGCCTCGACGCCTCCGGAGTGCGCCTTCGAGCTGCCGGCGGCCGCACAGGCGACGGTTTTCACCGGGATTTCGGCCTCCGAGAGCACTGCGGGCACGTCGCTGTCCTTCTGGAACGCACGCGGCTCGGGCTTCTCCTCGCCTGAGAGCACACGCTCCATCACCGCGAGGCCCTCGAAGGCGTCCTTCGCGTAGTACAGCGGTCCCTCGTACACCTTGCGCAGGTCGTGCTCGACGTAACGTCGCGTCAGCGCCGCGCCTCCGAGCACTACCGGCACGCGCACGCCGCGCCGGTTCATCTCCTCGAGGTTCTCCTTCATCACGACCGTGCTCTTCACGAGCAGGCCGCTCATGCCGATCACGTCCGGCTTGTGCTCGTGCGTGACGTCGAGGATGTGCTGGATCGGCTGCTTGATGCCGAGGTTGTAGACCGTGTAGCCGTTGTTCGAGAGGATGATGTCGACGAGGTTCTTGCCGATGTCGTGCACGTCGCCGCGCACGGTCGCGAGCACCATCTTGCCGCGCGTCTGGCCGTCGATGCGCTCCATGTGCGGCTCGAGGAAACGCACGGCGGCCTTCATCGTCTCCGCCGACTGCAGCACGAACGGCAGCTGCATCTCGCCGCGGCCGAACAGGTCGCCGACGGTCGCCATGCCCGCGAGCAGGTCGACGTTGATGACTTCCAGCGGCTTTTTCAGCGTGATCGCGCTGGCGAGGTCCTCGTCGAGGCCCTTGCGCTCGCCTTCGACGATGCGCCAGCGCAGCCGCTCCCACAGGTCGGGCGGCATCACGCGTTCCTTCTTCGCCGCGACCTGCGCGCCTTCGAAGAGCTTGAGGAATTCCTGCAGCGGGTCGTACCCCTCGCGGCGGCGGTCGAAGATCAGGTCCTCGGCCACTTCGCGCGCGCGCGGGTCGATCCTGTGCAGCGGCATGATGCGCGCCGAGTGCAGGATCGCGGCCGTGAGCCCCGCTTCCTGCGCGTGGTGCAGGAACACGCTGTTGAGCACGTGCCGCGCGGCCGCGTTGAGGCCGAACGAGATGTTCGACACGCCGAGCAGCGTGCCGACGCCGGGCAGCTCCTCGCGCACCTTGCGGATGCCTTCGAGCGTCTCGAGGCCGAGCTTGCGGTCGTCGTCGTTGCCGGTCGCGATCGTGAACGTCAGCACGTCGAACAGCAGGTCCTCCGGACGCAGCTTCCAGTCCTCGACGCACAGCCGGTACAGGCGGCGCGCGATGCGCAGCTTGTCCTCGGCGGTCTTCGCCATGCCCTGCTCGTCGATCGTGAGCGCCACGAGCGCGGCGCCGTGCTCCTTCGCGATCGCGAGCACCTTCTCGGCGCGCTCGACACCTTCCTCGAGGTTGATCGAGTTGATGATGCAGCGCCCTCCGCACAGCTTGAGCGCTGCGTCGATCACCGGCGGCTCGGTCGAGTCGATCATCAGCGGCGAAGGCACTTCGGTGCGGTAGCGCACGACGGCCTTGTTCATGTCGCTGACCTCGTCGCGGCCGACGTAGGCCGTGCACAGGTCGAGCACGTGGCTGCCTTCGCGCACCTGCTCGCGGCCCATCTCGACCTGCGCGTCGACGTTCCCGGCGAGCAGGTGCTCGCGGAAGGCCTTCGAGCCGTTCGCGTTCGAGCGCTCGCCGATGTAGAGCACCGAGTTTTCCTGCAGCAGCGGCACCGCTGTGTACGTGCTCGAGATCGCCGGCTGGAAGCTCGGCTTGCGCGCCTTGGGCTTGCGCTGGCCGACCGCGCGGATGACCTGCGCGAGGTGCTCGGGCGTCGTGCCGCAGCAGCCGCCGACCATGCTCACGCCGTCTTCCTCGATGAAGCGTACGAGCCAGTCCGAAAGCTCCGCCGGCGTCAGCGGGTAGTGCGGATGGCCGTCGACGAGGTGCGGCAGGCCGGCGTTGGGGTACACGCAGATCGGCTTGCGGCAGGTCTGGCCCAGCAAGCGGATGTGCTCGCTCATCTCGCGCGGTCCGGTCGCGCAGTTGAGGCCGATCATGTCGATGTCGAACGGGTCGAGCAGCGCGATCGCGGCCGCCATTTCGGTGCCGACGAGCATCGTGCCGGTCACTTCCATCGTGACGCTGACGATCACGGGCAACGTCGTGCCCGCTTCCTTCTGCGCCGCACGCACCGCCGACAGCGCGGCCTTCACCTGCAGCGGATCCTGGCAGGTCTCGAGCAGGAACGCGTCGACGCCGCCGTCGATCAGGCCCTGCGCCTGCACGAAGTACGACGCGCGCAGCGTGTCGAAGTCCGCGTGGCCGAGCGTCGCGAGCTTCGTGCCCGGGCCCATCGAGCCGAGCACGTACCGCGGCCGTTCCGGCGTCGAGAAGCGCTCCGCCGCGCGACGCGCGATGCGCACCGCGGTCGCGTTGATCTCGCGCGCGCGAGCCTCTAGCCCGAATTCCGCCAGCACGTGCGCCATGCCGCCGAACGTGTTGGTCTCGACCGCGTCGCAGCCCGCGGCGAAGTAGCGCGCGTGGATCTCCTCGATCACGTCCGGGCGCGTGACGTTGACGATCTCGCTGCAGTTCTCGAGGCCGAGGTAGTCGCGCTCGAGCTCGAGCTGGGCCGCGTGGATCTGCGTGCCCATCGCGCCGTCGAGGAACAGGACGCGCTCCTTGAGCGCTTCACGGAAGCTCAGGGTCATCGGATGCCGTGCTGGGTGGAAGTGGGGGGGGAGCTCAGCGGCCGCGGCGTGCGCTGGCGACGAGCGTCATGAAGTGCGGCGGCTGCGGATCGCGCGCGGCGCGCGTGACGACGACGTGCGTGAAGCCCGCGGCCTCGATGCTGCGCGCGAGCTCGAGCAGGTGGCCGAACTTGACGTCGACGTTGCAGGCGACGCACGGATTCGGCGTCGTTCCGTTGCGGTAGGCGTCGACGAAGCCGTCGATGATCCGCTGGAACGGACGTGAGACGTCGATCGCGTAGAACGGGATCCCGAGTTGATCGGCGACCAACCGCGCGTCGGCGGCGTCGGAAACGGAGCAGCACGATCGCGACGACCCGGGGCCGGCCGCAACGACTCCGTTGCGCAAGAAGAAGCCGACGACGTCCGCTCCGGCGCGCTGGAGCAGCAGCGCGGCGACCGAGGAATCGACGCCGCCGCTCATCGCCACGGCGATGCGGCCGGTTGGAATCGTCGAAGGGGTGGAGGTCGCGTCCGACATGGCGCGGATCCTACCAGCCGCGCGTGAAAGTCCGCCGAGCACGTGGCTTGCGCGAGTCCGCGACGGACTGCCGCACCGAGCGCGGCCCGGCGATCCGGTGCGGCGCCC
>JABWBL010000282.1 GCA_013360535.1 Planctomycetaceae bacterium | reverse complement strand
GGTGCTCGGCAACGGCGTCGACAAGCCGTGGCCGGCCGGGCCGCTCGCGGAGCGCATGGCGCTCGAGGGCCTGCTCGTCGCCGAATACCCACCGGGCACCTCGCCACGCCGACACCACTTCCCCGAGCGCAATCGGCTGATCTCCGGGCTCTGCTCGGCGGTGGTCGTGATCGAGGCCGCCCACGCCTCGGGCTCGCTGATCACGGCGCGCTGGGCGATCGATCAGGGGCGCTCGGTGTTCGCGCTGCCCGGCCGGGTCGACCATCCGATGGCGCGCGGCTGCCACCGGCTGCTGCGCGAGGGCGCGTGGCTCGTGGAGGAACCCGAAGAAGTGCTCGCCGACCTCGGCATCTCGGCCAGGCCGTCCCACGCGGGCGCCAACGACATGACGCGGGCGACCGAAGGAGCCTCGGACGAGGCCGTGGCGCTGCTCGAGCAGCTGCTCGGCGAGTCGCTCACGCCCGACGACCTCTCCGAACGCAGCGGAAGGCCCTTGGCGAGCGTGCTGGCGACCTTGGTCGAGCTCGAAGTCACCGGACGCGTCGTGCGCGGTGCTGGCGCGCTCTATCGACTCGCCTGATGGAGGCCGGAAGCAGGTGAAACTGAACTCAACCGAGCGACGCGAACGTGTGCTCGCACACCAGCATCACGACGACCAGGATCGCGCAGCCCGCGAAGAAGTTGAGCATGCGGCGTGGCCAGGCCTTGCGCGCGCGCGTGTCGTCGGCGTCCGAATAGAACGTGCCGAGCGTCACGATCGCCGTTCCCAACAGCAGGAACAGCAGCAGATGGATCGGGGCGTCCTTCATAGCCGGATGTTGACCCCTGTGGCGGGTGCCGCGGCGGCGGCGGACTCTCCCGCGTGTTCGCTCGACTTGAGCGGCAGGCCGAGCTCCCTCGCTTCGGTCCAGCCGTACACGTCGATCATGGCGAGGATGTTGAGCAGGCCCGCGACGCACGCGAACACCAGCCCGCCGTCGACGTACGGGATGTCGCGCGTGACGCGCATCGAGCCGAAGAACAACTCGCCGAGCAGGGCGGGCAGCCCGATGCCGAACTGGCCGGCACAGTAGTAGAAGTGGCGCTCGCGCGAGAGGTTCGAGCCTTCGGCCAGCACCGTGCCGAGCACGAAGCAGCCGACCAGCAAGCCGAACACGACCAGCGCGCGGCCGCGACGGCCCTGCCGGAAGTGGCCGAGACCGGGAACGAGCCAGGCGAGCAGCGTCACGAGCGCGGTGCGGTTGGCCACGGCCGGCGAGGGTGCCCGGGCGAGCGTGTGCGCGTGGCACATCACGATCATGTTGAGGACGCCGCTCAGGCCGGTGAGCAAGCTCCCCAGCACGATGCCCGGCGGCCACGGACGCACGATGCCCGTCCCGAAGCCGTAGGTCTTGAGCTGCCACAGCAGTCCGCCGAGGTTGCCGATCTCCGGCGATAGCGCCGGCGCGAGCGGCGAGCGCAGCTCGGGATCGAGGAACTCGAAGGTCATTCCGCCCGAGAGCGACAGGCCGGCGTAGTACAGGCCCTCGACGACCAGCAGGAAGACGAGCCCGAGCCCGTAGCTTCCGAGCATGAAGTGCCCGGCGCCCGGCAGGAACCAGGTGAGCAGGGCCGCGACGCTGGCGTTGCGGCGCTCGCTCGGCGGGGGCTTGGTGCTGAACAGGTCGGCCACGGGGAGGCGCCCGCAGCCGAGCGCGGGAGGCGTTCTACCAGCGCGTTCCCTCCGGCGCCAGCCGCGGTGGCTGGCGCACGGGCGGAGCGGTTGCGAAGATCCGCTCTCGATGGCTGTCCCCGCGCACGAGCACCGGCTGCAGGTCCGCTACGGCGAGACCGACCAGATGGGCGTGGTCTACCACGCCAACTACCTCGTCTACTTCGAGGAGGGCCGCACGCGCCTGATGGAGTCCTTCGGGCTGCCCTACGCGGAGCTCGAGCGGCGCGGGTTCGGCCTCGTGGTGCGCAAGGCGGCGCTGCGCTACCGGGCACCGGCGCGTTATGCCGAGGAGCTCGTCGTCCGGACCTCGATCGAGAAGGTCGGCGGCGCGAGCGTGAGCTTCGCCTACGAGGTCCTGCGCGCGAGCGACCGCCAGAAGCTCGCCGAGGGCTCGACGGAGCTGGCCTGTGTCGACCTGACGCGGCCGGAACGGCCGGTCTGCATGCTGCCCGAGGAACTGCGGGCGCTGGTCGCGGCCGATCAGGCCGGCCGGTCGTAGTCGTCGGCTTCGACCTCGACCTCGTCCTCGTCCTCGGCGCCCTCCAGCTCGGCCACGGCCTCCTTCGAGGCCGGCAGGACCGGCGGGAGCATGGCGAGCAGGCGGTCCGCGCAGGTCGGACAGGCGCGCCCGTCCTGCAGGCGGTTGAAGCGGGTCGGGTCGCCTGCGGCTTGACCGCAGTGGATGCACAGAGTCGGGGCGGAGCGCGGCATGGCGGAAGAATCGACCGGGGGGGCAGGAACGCTTGAGGCGGCGCCCGGGGGATGAACCTTCCGCGCACGAGAGATTTCTGGCTCCACAGGCTGGCGCAGCGCCCTCCGGGGGCCTAGACTCCGAAACCGCACCCAAACGGTGCTAATTGACCCGCCATGCTCCAGCTCACCAAGCGCACCGAATACGGCCTGCTCGCGCTGGTCCACCTCGTGGACCGCGAGGGGGCCATCAGCGTGCGGGAGATCTGCGAGCGCTACCCCCTGCCGCGCCGGACGGTCGCCGAAGTGCTGAAGGACCTCCAGCATGCCGGCGTGGTCGAATCCCAGCGGGGCTCCGCCGGGGGCTACAGCCTCGCGCGCAGCCCGGAGCAGATCACGCTCGGTGACGTCGTCGCCGCCCTCGAGGGGGCGCCGCCGCTGACGACCTGCGAGTCGCCGATCGTGCTGAAGAACGGGGGCTGCGAGGTGCAGCCCATGTGCCCGATCAAGAGTCCGATCCACCGCGTGCGCGAGCGCCTCTGGCAGATGCTGGAGCACACCACGCTGCGCTCGCTCGTCGCCAGCCATCCGCTCGTCGCCGTCTCCCCCACCGCCGCGCAAGCCCACGAATGAAGCTCCCGATCTACATGGACTACCAGGCCACGACCCCGTGCGATCCGCGCGTGGTCGAGGCGATGCTGCCCTACTTCACCGAGTCCTTCGGCAACGCCGCGAGCCGCAACCACCGCTACGGCTGGGAAGCGGAAGAGGCCGTCGAGAAGGCGCGTGGGCAGATCGCCGAGCTGATCGGCGCCAATCCGAAGGAAATCGTCTTCACGTCGGGCTCGACGGAGTCGATCAACCTCGCGCTCAAGGGCGTGGCGGAGATGTACGCCGAGAAGGGCAAGCACATCATCACCTGCTCGGCCGAGCACAAGGCCGTGCTCGACGTCGCCAAGCACCTCGAGCAGCAGGGCTTCGAGGTCACCTACCTGCAGCCCGACAAGTCCGGCCGGGTCTCGGTCGAAGCGGTCGCGGCGGCGCTGCGGCCCGACACGATCCTCGTGGCGCTGATGTGGGCCAACAACGAGGTCGGCACGCTCAACCCGATCCGCGAGATCGGCGCGCTGTGCCACGAGAAGGGCGTGCTGTTCTTCACCGACGCGACGCAGGCCGCCGGCAAGGTGCCCGTGGACGTCGAGGCCGACCACGTCGACCTGCTGTGCCTCTCGGGCCACAAGATCTACGGCCCCAAGGGCGTCGGCATCCTCTACGTGCGCCGCCGCAACCCGCGCGTGCGCCTCGTCGCGCAGATGGACGGCGGCGGTCATGAGCGCGGCATGCGCTCGGGCACGCTCAACGTCCCGTCGATCGTCGGCCTCGGCAAGGCCTGCGAGCTCGCGCGGCAGGAATTGCCGAGCGAAGCCGCGCGCACGGCCGCGCTGCGCGACCACCTCGAGAAGCGCATCTTCGCCGAGCTCGACTTCGTGCACCTGAACGGCAACCGCGAGCACCGCCTGCCGAACAACCTGAACGTCAGCTTCGCCTACGTCGAGGGCGAGAGCCTGATCATGGGCATCAGCGACGTCGCGGTGTCCTCGGGCTCGGCCTGCACCTCGGCCAGCCTCGAGCCCAGCCACGTATTGCGCGCGATGGACGTAGGCGAGGACCTCGCCCACAGCTCGATCCGCTTCGGCATCGGCCGCTTCACGACGCAGGAAGAGGTCGACTTCGCCGCGAGCAGCGTGATCGGCGCCGTCAAGCGCCTGCGCGAGCTCTCGCCCCTGTACGAGATGGCCCTCGAGGGCATCGATCCCAAGACCGTCAACTGGCAAGCGCCGCACTAGACTCTTCGACCACGCGCCCCGCGCGAGAACAAGCCATGGCCTACAGCAAGAAAGTCATCGATCACTACTCCAACCCGCGCAACGTCGGGTCGCTCGACAAGAGCGCCTCGACCGTCGGCACGGGCGTCGTCGGCGCGCCCGAGTGCGGCGACGTGATGAAGCTCCAGATCCAGGTCGAAGGCGACCGCATCGTCGACGCCAAGTTCAAGACCTTCGGGTGCGGCTCGGCGATCGCGAGCTCGTCGCTGGCCACCGAGTGGATCAAGGGCAAGACGCTCGACGAGGCGCTCGCGATCCAGAATACGCAGATCGTCGAGGAACTCTCGCTGCCGCCGGTGAAGATCCACTGCAGCGTGCTCGCCGAGGACGCGATCAAGGCCGCCGTCAACGACTACAAGTCGAAGCAGGCGCCGAAGGAGCAGCAGCCGTGATCTCGCTCACCGAACGTGCGGCCCACGAGGTCAAGCGCATCGTGACGGAACAGAAGCTGCCGGAACTGACGGCGCTGCGCGTCGGCGTCAAGGGCGGCGGCTGCTCGGGCTTCTCCTACACGCTCGGCTTCGACGACCAGGTGTCGGAGACCGATCAGATCTACGAGCTCGAGGGCGTGCGCGTCGTCTGCGACCCCAAGAGCTTCCTGTACCTGAACGGCACGCAGATCGACTTCGAGGACAACCTGATGGGCCGCGGCTTCAAATTCGGCAACCCCAACGCCGCCAAGTCCTGCGGCTGCGGCGAGTCGTTCTCGGTCTGACGTCTCTCCATGGCTGCCTGCACGAACTGCGGGGCGGAACTCGAGACCCCGCTGGCGTGTGGCGCCTGCGGGAAGCTGTTCGAGTCCGAACGCGAGCTGACGCCGTTCGAGACGCTCGGTCTCGCGCCCACGTTTGAGCTCGACGCGCGCGAGCTGCGCCGCCGGTTGCTGCGGGCGAGCCGCCTCGTGCACCCCGATTTCCACGGTGGCTCCGACGCGTCCGCTCGCGAGGCCGCCGAACGCGCGAGCGC
>JABWBL010000281.1 GCA_013360535.1 Planctomycetaceae bacterium | reverse complement strand
GACCTCAAAAAGTCCGGTGCGGTCGAAAACGACGGACGTCCAGCGACATCCGCGGCTCCCCGCTCGCGCGATCGTGCGCTCGTGAATAGGGCGGGCTAGGAGTTCTTCCGCGCGCGAGCCCGCGCCACGCCTACTTGCGCTTCTTCGCGCTCGCCTTGGCCTTCGCCGGCTTCGTGGCCTTCTTCGCGCGCGGGATCGAGCCGCCGCGCCAGCCTTCTTCGCCCGACTCGAGCCGCTCGGCGAACTCGATCTCGCCCGCCATCGTGCTCGTCGCGGGCTTCTTCGATTCCTTGGGGTTGAGGCAGAAGAGGTCCCAGGCCTCGCCGTGCAGCTTCCACTGCCGCACGTACCACTCGCGCTTGGAGATGCGATCGAGCGGGAAGGTCGCGCACACCCACGGCTTGTACTTGAAGCGATCACCTTCGGTCGCGCCGACCTTGTGCAGCACGCAGCCCTGATTCTCGAACACGCACCAGCCTTCGCTCACCGCCATCATCGGCAGGCCGTGCTTCATGCGCTTGGTCATGAAGCCCCTGGTGAGCACGACCTTGCGCGCCTTCTCGCGCAAGTGCGGCAGGAACTTCTCGAGGTTCGCCTCGATGCGCTTCACTTCGCCCGGCTCGACCGGCGGCCGGCCTTGCTTGCAGCAGATGCCGCCACACTTGGGGAACACGCAGTCGAACGTCGCGGTGGCGCCGTTCTCGATTTGGATCAAGCCTTCGGGGGAGGTCTTCGCGCTCACGGTCGCACCAGATAGACGAGCTTGTCGTCGCCGAGTCGGTAGAAGTCGGGGTAACGGGCGAGCAGCGTTCCGCCGCAGCGCTCGTAGAACGCGCGCTGGTAGGCGTAATCGGGCTTGCCCGAGGTTTCGATGATCACGAGGCGCCCGTGGCGCGCGCGCACGTCGGTGCGCACGTGCTCGAGGAGCTTGCGTCCGATGCCGCGGCCCTGCTGCGCGTGGTCGACCACGATCCAATAGAGGTCGTAGGCGCCATCGGTGAGCGGAGTGAGGCCCCAGCAGGCGTACCCGACGGGTTCGTCGCGGCCCTGCGCGGCATCGACGTCGGCGGCGACGACGAGCAAGTAGCCCTTCGCGGGATCGGAGCTCGCGTCGATCAGTTCGAGCGCGACTTCGACCTCGTCCTCGCGAAACGCGTTGGTCGAACGGATCAGCCGCTCGAGCGCGGGCCGGTCGCTCGCGCGCAACTCACGCAGGACGAGCATGGCGGGCGAGAGCGCTCTGCACGATGCGCTCGATCAGGTTGGAGTAGGTGAGCCCCGCGCGCTCGGCGGCGAGGTGGAAGCCCGCACCGACCGAAATGTCGGGGTTCGGATTGACGTCGATGATGAACGGCTCGCCCGCGGCATCGAGGCGCAGGTCGACGCGCGCGTAGTCGCGCAGGTCGAGCGTCTCGAAGGCCTTGCGTGCGACGCTCTCGATGCGCGTGCGCTGCGCGTCCGACAGGTCGCGCGCGGGGACGACCTTGGTCAGGTCCCAGTCGCGGCTCGTCTCGATCCACTTGCCCGCGTAGGTGACGACATGCGCTTCTTCGGCGCCAAAACCGCTGTAATCGATCTCCGAGAGCGGCAGCACCTCGACGCCGTTCGGGCCGCCGAGCAGCGCGACATTGATCTCGCGCGAGGGGATGTACTCCTCGACGACGGCGGGTTGTGCGTAGGTCTCGATCACGTGGCGCGCCTGACGGCGCAGCGCGGCCTCGTCGCGCACGACGGAGTCGAGCGAGATGCCGTGGCTCGCGTCCTCGCGCGCGGGCTTCACCATCAGCGGGAAACGCAGGTCTTCGCAGCTCTCGTCGCCGCGCGTGAACACGGTCCCACGCGGCACGGGGAGCCCTGCGGCCGCGAGCACGGCCTTGGTGACGGGTTTTTCCATGCAGAGCGCCATCGCGCGCGGGCCGGAGCCCGTGTACGCGACGCGGTGCAGCTCGTACAGCCACACCATCGCCTGCTCCATGCGCGAGTCGCCGCCGATCGCCTCGACCAGGTTGAACACGAGGTCGGTGCGCAACGACGCGACCGTACGCAGCACGCGGTCGGTGTCCGGCGGCAGGCCCTCGAGCTCGACGTCGTGGCCCTGCTCGACCAACGCGTAGGCGATCGCCTTCGCGCAATCGACCACTGCCAGCACCGCGATCGCGTCCTGCGGCGAGCCGTGGGCGAGAGTCGCGTCGTCGTTGTAGAGCACCGAGATGCTGGCCATGGCGTGTCAGCGCAGCGCGAGCCGCGTGGTGGCCTCGTCGAGGATCGCGCCGACGAGCGTCTCGTAGGTGCCACCCGTGCGATCCCACAGGATCGCGAGGTCGCTCCAGCCCGGCGCGAGGCCCGGCAGCGGATTGCACTCGATGAACTTCGGGTTGCCGCTCGCGTCACAGCGCACGTCGATGCGCGCGACGTCGCGGCAGCCGAGCGCGCGCCACGCATCGAGCGCCACCTTCTCGACCGCGTCGATCTCCGCGCGCGCGCGCTTGGGCGGCACGTTGTAGGAGATCTCCTCGGCCCAGTTCGGGTTGCGCTTGACCTCGAGCGAGTACACGAACTGGTCGCGCGGCACGAGCAGTGGCTCGACCTCCATCGTGCCGGCGACACGCACGTTCGCGCCGTTGCCGAGCAGACCCACCGTGAACTCCGCACCGCCGCAGAATTCCTCGACCAGCACCGGCTCGCGGTAGTCGCCGAGCAGCTGGCCGACCCACTCGCGCAGCTGCGCGCGGTCGGCGAGGCGCGAGCGGCGCCGGATGCCCATGCTCGAGCCTTCGAACAGAGGCTTCGCGAACAGCGGGAAAGGCAGCGTGATCCGCTCGAGGTCGCGCTCGTGCTCGACCACGACAAACTCCGGCGTCGGAACGCCGCAGGAGGCGACGACGCGCTTCGCCATCGCCTTGTCGAGCGTCACCGCCATCGTCAGCGGGTCGGAATGCGTGCACGGGATGCCGAGCATCTCGCACGCGGCCGGCACGTGCGCCTCGCGCGAGCGCGAGCCGCGACCTTCCGCGATGTTGAACACGAGCTCGGGGCTCGCCGCGAGCAGGCGCTCGAGGAAACGCCGTCCGCCGCCGAGGCGCGTGACACGATGGCCACGCGCGACGAGCACCCGCTCGATCGCGCTGACCGTCGCGTCGGAGTCGTACTCCTCGAGGAGATCCTCGGGGCCGCCGGAGACGGCGCCGAAGTCGGCCTTCAGGTCGAAGGCGATGCCGATGTGCATGGCGGGAGCCGCGCTTCGCTCTGGAGAGCTAGTCCTTCGGCGTGCGGCGCGCGGTCGCGCCCTTGTGCACCCAGCGGCTCTTGCCGACCACCGGCGGCGCCTGCGGCGCGAGCTCGTCCGAAGCCGGAGCCTGCGCTTCGACCTCGACTTCACTCTCGCTCGGGCGCGCGAGCGGCGGCCGCATCGGATCGCGCAGGTACCCGGGCTCCAGGTACTCGTAGATGTTGTCCTGGAAGTTGCGCAGCACCGCGCGGCCCTTCTGCTCGTCGTAGCGCAGCAGGTATTGCGGCTGGATCGGGATCTTGCCGCCGCCACCGGGCGCGTCGACGACGTAAGTCGGGATCGCGAGGCCGCTGGTGTGGCCACGCAGGCCCTCGATGATCTCGATGCCCTTGGAGATCGGCGTGCGGAAGTGCTCGGCACCACGCACCGGATCGCACTGGTAGAGGTAGTAGGGCCGCACGCGCATCTTCATCAGGCCCTGGCACAGCTGCTTGACCGTCTCGACGGAGTCGTTGACGCCCTTGAGCAGCACCGCCTGGTTGTTGAGCGGGATCCCGGCGCGCGAGAGCTTGTCGCAGGCGCGCGCGGCTTCCGGCGTCAGCTCGCGCGGGTGGTTGTAGTGCACGTTCACCCACAGCGGGTGGTAACGCTGCAGCATCTCCACGAGCTCGTCGTCGATGCGCTGCGGCAAGGCCACGGGCACGCGGCTGCCGATGCGGATGATCTCGAGGTGCGGGATGGCGCGCAGCTTCGAGAGGATCGACTCGAGCTTCTGGTTGGAGTAGTTGAGCGGGTCACCACCCGACACGACCACGTCGCGCACCTGCGGCGTGCGCGCGATGTAGTCGACCATGCGGTCGATCTCGACATCCGGCGTCGCGCCGTCGTACATCGTGCGCTTGCGCGTGCAGTAGCGGCAGTAGATCGCGCAGTTGTTCGAGATCACCATCAGCACGCGGTCGGGGTACCGGTGCGTGATGCCCGGCACCGGCGAGAACTTCTCCTCGCCCAGCGGATCTTCCTCGCCGACGGCGCGGAAGTAGTACTCGTCGGCGAGCGGCACGACCTGACGCAGCAGCGGGTCGTTGGGATCGTCCGCGTCGATCAGCGACAGGTAGTAGGGCGTGATGCCCATGCGGAAGTCGGCGAGCACTTCACGCCGCGCGTGCAGCTCCTCTTCGGGGATCGGCAGCTTCTCCGCGAGCTCGTCGAGCCTGGTGACGCGGTTCTTGAACTGCCAGCGCCAGTCGTTCCACTCCGCGTCGCTGACGTTCGGATAGTAGTACGCGCGACCTGTGCGGCGCGCGGGCGTAGCTGGCGGAACGTCGGGAGTGGAGCGGGCGAGAGCGCCCGAGGTTTCGACCTGTTCAGGCCGATCGACATGCTGAGGCATGGGGTGCGTCCTTGGGGGAGCCGCGCGAGCGCGACGCGTGCGGCGAGAGGTCGGAAGCGGGTGAGCTTCCAGCGTCCTCGCGCATCCGCGCGTCGCCGAGGTCTGAACACGTGCCGACGGAACGAATGCCGTCGGACTTGGGTAGTTGCGCGTTCACGGGACTCGGGGCTCTTGTGGCGCAGACTCTACCGCGCACGTGAAGGGAATTGAGCCCCCGAATTCTGACTTCCTGCGAGCCGAAGCCCGCCGGTTCACGGAGCCTTGGGGAGGAGCGGGCGGAGCTCGACCGGCGAGGCGTAGGCCTCGAAGCTCGCGAGGGTGGGGGTGGCGCGGGCGTCGTCGATCGTGAGCACGAGCGCGTCGACCTTGGTGGCCGCGAAGGGCAGGATGCGCTTGCGCCCGATCGTGGTGCCGCGGGCGAGCTCGACCAGCTCGCCGTCGCGCCGCCCGAGGACCCGGAAGGCCTTGACGCGCTGGCCGAGCTCGAGCGCCTCGCCCAGCACGACGTGGTCGACTTCCGTCGGCCCGGAGAATGCAACTTCCATGCTGGCGCGGGTGACGCCGTCGTCGCAGGCCCAGTACGTGCCCCGCTCGCCGTCGGTGGCCTGTGCAGGCCCGAAACGCCGCTCGTCGCCG
>JABWBL010000280.1 GCA_013360535.1 Planctomycetaceae bacterium | reverse complement strand
GTCGCACACCGGCTCGGTGAAGCGCACCGAGAGCCGCTCCGCGGCTTCGACATCACGCGTCGGCAACAACGCCGCGACGCGCAGCTCGCTGCGGCGTTGCGGCTCGCTCGCGACGACCACGTCCTGCGGTCGCGCCCGCGTTCCGTACCAGACCCAGCCGGCGGCGTTCACCGCGACGAGTGCGAGCCCGAGCAGCACTCCGCCCAAACGCACCGCACCACAGTCCTTCGAATCGAACCGTGCGCCCAGACGACGCACCCGCAGACCGCGAACGGATTCGCGGAAATTGACGTTCCCCATGACACCTCTCCCCCCGGGACCTCGATGGGAGACCACGACCCCCGTGCCCCCCCGCACTTTCCGCAGATACCAAAGTGCACCCACCGTTTCGACGGCCGCGCGCCTGCGCCCTTGGTCGGAGGCTTTCCTTGAAGTTGCGATCAAGCTTCGATCGGCGCGTGCCAGCGGACGAGCGTGGACCGTAGGATGTCGCGGCTTCGGCCCGTCCTTCGAACTCCCATTTCAGGGTCCCCCGCGATGAACACCCCGCTCCTCGCCGCTCTGCTCTCGCTCTCGATTCCGTCGCTTGGCTTCGCCCAGGACGGCGCCGCGGTCCATGCGCGGATGCTGCAGGTCGCTTCCGAGCTCGCCCAGGCGCGCGCGAGCGGCGTCCCGGTCGCCGTGACGGCCGGACTCGTCGCGCACTACGCCGAACTCTCGGCGCGGGTGGGCGGTGACGACCCCGCGAACGCGGCGTGGGGGAGCGGCGTGGCGCCGATCGGTGCGTCGACTCCGACGTCGAGCGGCCCGCAATTCCAGGTCGGTCCCGCCTGCAGCTCCGCCGGCACCCAGACCTTCAGCTTTTCCGGCACGGGCGGCGCGATTCCTACGACTTCGATCGACACGTTCACGACGCAGGTGAGCGGCCTCGGCGCGTACCTGTGGGACGTCAACCTCCTCTCGAGCGTCACGCACTTCGCCTGTCAGGATCTCGACATCACGCTCGTCTCGCCCGCGGGCACCGCCGTCGTGATCACGACCGACAACGGCGGCATCAACGACGACGTGTTCAACGGCACGGCCTGGGACGACTCCACGCCGGACCCCGTGACCGACCGGGCGTTTCAGAACGGAGTGGCCGCGGCCCAGCTCTCGCCCGAAGGCCGTCTCGCGGCTTTCCGCGGCGAGAATCCCAACGGAATCTGGACGCTGCGTGTGCAGGACGACGCCTTCGGGAACGACGGCGACGTGCTCGCGTGGACCCTGCAGCTCAATGCGCTGGCGACCGCGCCGACGGTGAGCACGAGCTCGTTCTCGACGTCGCCGGCGCTGCCGCTCGCCGACAACGCCACCACCTTCGACTCGCTCGTGGTCTCCGGCGCCGGCTCGTCGCTGCTCGAGATCGAGCTCTACCTCGAGATCCGCCACACCTCCTCGCAGGACCTCGACATCACCCTGATCTCGCCCTCGGGAGCGCAGGCGCTCGTGATGAGCGACTGCGGCGGGACGCTCGACGACGTCTTCCGCGGGACGCTGTTCGATGTCGACGCGCCGACGCCGGTGACCGACGTTTTCTACTCCAACCTCGTCGTCGTGCCGCTCGCGTCGCCCGAGGGTGGCTTCGACACGTTCCTCGGCACCAACCCCAACGGCACCTGGCAGCTGCGCGTCACCGACGACAGCGCGACGGGCCTTGGAACGCTCGATCGCTGGGACCTGACGGTCCGCACCGCGCCGGCCGCGACGGTTCCGCCGCTCTCGGGCTACTCCGGCACCACCGGCCCGATCACCGACTTCGGTCCGGGAGCGCCGACCAGCTTCACGATTCCTGTTTCCGGAGTCACCGGTTCGCTGTGGGACGTCGACCTGACGACCTTCTTCGTGCACGGAGCCTGCGCGGACCTCGACGTCACGCTGAAGTCGCCCTCGGGGCGCGAGGTCGTCGTCACGACCGACAACGGCTTCGGCGGCGGCGTCTTCGACGGCACGCTCTGGGACGACAACTTCAACGATCCGGTCACCGACCACTTCTTCACGGTCAACGTGGTGGCCACGCCGCTCTCGCCCGAAGGACGGCTCTCCGCGTTCCGCGGCGACACGCCCAACGGCAACTGGGTGCTGACGGTCACCGACGACACGACCAGCGTCGCGGGCAGCCTCACCTCCTGGAGCCTCGACCTCGCGACCGTGCCGCAGGCGCCGGCGGTGAACTCGGTCTCGTTCACGAGCTCGCCCAACGTGCCGATCCCCTCGCCCGGAACGGTGGTCGACGTGATCAACGTGACCGGGCTCACCGCGCCGGTCGCGGAGGTGCGCGTGTACGTGGAGTTGCTCCACACCTGGTCCGATGACCTCGAGGTGTTCCTGATCTCGCCCACGGGAACGCGGGTCGTCGTGATCACCGACTGCGGCGGCAACAACGACGACGTCTTCAACGGAACGACGTTCGATCCTTCGAGCACCGCCGCGCCTTCCGACGCGACCTACGTCACCGGCATCGCCATCCCGCTGCTCGCCCCCGAAGGCTCCTTCGACAGCTTCCTCGGCGAGAACGCCAACGGCCAGTGGACGCTCGAGGTGCGCGACGACTTCGGAAGCGACCTGGGAACGTTCGTGCGCTGGGACCTGTTCGTCGACACCTGCGCCGCCAGCGTCCCGGTCGTCTACTGCAACCCGGTCGCGCCCGGCACGTCGAGCGGCTGCCTGCCGACGCTGAGCGCGCCGACGCACCCCAACGTGCAGCACACCGGTCCGTGCGTCCTGACCGTCTCGCAAGTCGAGGGCGCGAAGAGCGGCCTCTTCTTCTACGGCGTCAACGGCTCCCAGCAGCTCTCGTGGTGCAACGGCGTCGGCTCGAGCTTCTTCTGCGTGCGCCCGCCGACGCAGCGCACGTCGTCGCTGGTCTCCGGCGGCAACGCGGGCCAGTGCGACGGCGTGCTGCCGCTCGACTGGCACGCGTTCCAGCTCGCCAATCCCGGCTCGATCGGCTCGCCCTTCAGCGTCGGCGACACGGTCGACGTGCAGGGCTGGTTCCGCGATCCGGGCTCGTGCAAGACGACGTTCCTGTCGCCTGCGGTCGAGCTCGTCTACGGGCCGTGATCGACCGCGCGCAGCAACGTTGCTGCGCCGTGCTCACGCACCCGGCGAGGCCAGCTCCTCGCCGGGGTTGACGAAGCGCTCGATCTCGACGCGGTACTGGCGGTCGTGCAGCTCGCGGTAGCGGCGCCCGAGCTGCAGGAGCTCGGCGTGCGTGCCACGCTCGACGATCTGGCCACCTTCGAGCACGAGGATCTGGTCCGCCGAGCGGATCGTCGAGAGGCGGTGCGCGATCACGAACGTCGTGCGTTTCGAGCGCAGGCGGCCGAGGGCTTCCTGGATCAGCGCCTCGCTCTCGCTGTCAAGGCTCGAAGTCGCTTCGTCGAGGATCAGGAGGCGCGGGTTGGCGAGCAACGCGCGCGCGATCGCGACGCGCTGGCGCTGGCCGCCGGACAGGCGCACGCCGCGCTCGCCGACGACCGTGTCGAGGCCCTTCTCGAAGCGCGCGACGAACTCGTCGCAGTGCGCGAGCCGCGCCGCTTCCTCGATCTCCGCGCGTGAGGCCGCGGGCCGTGCGAAGGCGATGTTCTCGGCCACGGTGCCGTCGAAGAGGAAGTTGTCCTGCAGCACGACGCCGAGGTGCGCGCGGTAGTCGCGCAGCCGCACGCCGGCCAGATCGAGGCCGTCGATGAGCACCCGGCCCGTCGTCGGACGGTTGAAGGCCATCACGAGGCTCGCGAGCGTGCTCTTGCCCGAGCCGCTCGAGCCGACGAGCGCCGTGGTCGAGCCCGCGGGCGCGTCGAGCTCGATCCCGGTCAGCACCGGCTTGCCCGCCTCGTACTCGAACGACACGCCCTCGAAGCGCACGTGGCCTTCGACCTCGGGCAGCATGCGGCGCGCCTCGTCACCCTCGTCCTCGCGCGCCACCTCGCGCAGCTCGCGGATGCGGTCGAGCCCCGCGAAGGCCTCCGTGATCTGCGTGCCGATCGACGCGATCTGCACGACCGGACCGACGACGAGGCCGATGAACACGAGGTACATCACGAAATCGCCGAGCGTCATCGAGCCGTCGAGGATCGCGCGCCCGCCGTAGATCGTGAGCAGCACTCCGACGAGGCCCACGATCGCCGTCGAGATCGCGGTGGTCGCCGACACGCCCGTCATCGAGCGCCGCACGTTGTCGAACAGGCGATCGACGCCGCCCTGGAACACGCGCTCTTCCTGCGGCTCGGCCGTGTAGGCCTTGACGACGCGCACGCCGCCGAGCGTCTGGTTGAGCCGTCCGGTGATCTCGGCCTGGATCTTGCCGCGCTCGCGGAACAGCGGCCGCAGCACCTTGAAGGCCCAGCCCATCGCGCCCGCGAAGATCGCCAGCGCCACGAGGATCGCGAGCGTCAGCTTCCAGTTGAGCCAGAACAGCACCCCGATGCCGATCGCGGCGCTCAGGATGCCGCCGATGAGCTGCACGATGCCCGTGCCGACGAGGTTCCGCAGGCCCTCGGCGTCGTTCATGATGCGGCTGATCAGCACGCCCGTCTGCGTCGAGTCGAAGTAGCGCACCGGCAGGCGCCCGACGTGCACCTGCACTTCCTTGCGCATCTCGTTGATCGCGCGCTGGGCCGCGACGCCGAGCACCTGACTCAGGCTGAAGCCCGTCGCCGCCTGCACCGCCGTCGCGATGCCGCCGGCGACCGCCAGCGGCACGAGCAGCTCCGTATTTCCCTTGCCGATCACGTCGTCGATCAGGAGCTTGCTCGTCGCCGGCAGCACGAGTCCGACCAGCCGGTTGACGAGCAGCAGCGCGAGCCCGAGCGCGAGCCGCGAGCGGTGCGCTTCGAGCAGCTTGCGCATCTCGCGCCAGCTGGTCGCGGCGCTGGGCTTGCGCTTCTTGGGAGGTTCCGCAGGTTGGGGCGTGGCCATGTTCGAAGGCGGAGAAGCTCGTTCGTCCGCGCCCGCGCTTCAAGCCACATGGCGGAATCTCCTGCGCGCACGCTACTTTGCGTGCCGTGGAACCGCCGGTCACGTCTGCGCTCACCGCCGCCGAGCGCACCAGCCTGCGCGCGGGCGTCCTGCTCGACCTGCGCATCGGCGGGGGAGCGCTGGTGGCCTCCGCCGCACTCTCGTTCCTGCCCACGAGCCTCGGCCGCACCGTGGGGCTCGTCACGGGCCTGAGCATCGCGGCGCTCTTCCTGCTGCGCGGCTTCTCCTCGCTCCTGCGTTCGGGCACGCTGGTCGAGGCGCTCGTCGAACGCCGCGAGCTCTCGCCCG
>JABWBL010000279.1 GCA_013360535.1 Planctomycetaceae bacterium | reverse complement strand
GGTGTCGCGCATCCGCGCGCTGGCGGGCGCGATCGCGCTCGGGCGCGCGCTGAAGGGGCGCTGGGCGGACCAGACGCACGTCGGCATCCTGCTGCCGCCTTCGGTGGGCGGTGCGCTGGTCAACATCGCTGCATCGTTCGCCGGCCGCACGACGGTCAACCTCAACTACACGACGGGGCCGGCAGGAATGACGTCCGCGGCGCGCCAGTCGGGCCTGAAGACGGTCGTCACGAGCAAGCTGTTCCTCGAGAAGGCCAAGCTCGAGTTGCCCGAAGGTGTCGAACCGATCTGGATCGACGAAATTGCCACGGAAATCGGCACTTTCGAGCGCCTGTCGTCGCTCGCGCTCGCCTGGCTCGCGCCCGTGCGGCTGCTCGAGAGCTGCTGCGGCGCCGAGCGCCCGGTCAAGCCCGACGACATCGTCACCGTGATCTTCTCGAGCGGCTCCACGGGCGAGCCCAAGGGCGTGATGCTCGCGCACTCGAATGTCGCGTCGAACTGCGCGGCGCTCGAACAGGTCGTGCACGTGGGCACGAGCGACAAGGTGCTCGGCATCCTGCCGTTCTTCCATTCCTTCGGCTTCACCGCGACGATCTGGTTCCCGGCGCGCTCCGGCCTCGGCGCCGTGTTCCATCCCAGCCCGATCGACGTCGGCGCCATCGGTGACCTCGTCGAGCGCCACGCCGTCAGCTTCCTGATCGCGACGCCGACGCTGCTCTCGATCTACTTGCGCCGCATCCCGCCGCACCAGTTCGGTTCGCTCAGCCTCGTGCTGACGGGCGCGGAGAAGCTCACCGACCGTCTCGCGCAGGCCTTCGAGGACCAGTTCGGCATCCGCCCGCTCGAGGGGTACGGCGCGACGGAGTGTGCGCCGGTGGTCGCGATGAGCCAACGCGATTTCCGCGGTGCGGGCCTGTACCAACCGGGCTGGCGACGCGGTTTTGTCGGCCAGCCGCTGCCGGGGCTCGTGGCCAGAGTCGTCGATCCCGACACGGGCGTCGATCTCGCGCCGGGCACTCCGGGCATGCTGCTCGTGCGCGGACCCAACGTGATGCGCGGTTATCTCGGGCGGCCGGACCTCACGGAGAAGGCGCTGCGCGACGGCTGGTATGTCACCGGCGACATCGCGCTCGTCGACGAGGACGGCTTCCTCAAGATCACCGACCGTCTGTCGCGCTTCTCGAAGATCGGCGGCGAGATGGTGCCGCACGGGCGTGTCGAGGACGAGCTGCACAAGGCGGCCAACGCGACGACGCAGGTGTTCCTCGTGACGGCGCTCCCCGACGAGGCAAAGGGCGAGCGACTCGCGGTGCTCTCGACCGCCCCACTCGACTCGATCCCGCCGCTGCTCGCCAAGCTCGCCGCGGCCGGGCTCCCCAACCTCTTCATCCCGCGCGCCGACAGCTTCCTGTTCGTCGAGGCCCTGCCGGTGCTCGGCACGGGCAAGGTCGATCTGCGCTCGGCGAAGGAGCTCGCGCTCGCGCGGCTTGGCCAGAAGTCCTGAAAGTTGCTTCCCCACGGATTCCGCGCCCGTGCCTAGACTCCAGAGCAGTCCCTCTTCAGGAGATCCCCATGCATTCTCTGATTCGCACCCTCGCCGGCATCGCGACGCTCTCGCTCGCGGCCGTCGCCCAGACCGGAACGCTCGACCAGGACAACTCCTCGATGTTCAACGCCGGCTTCAACGGCGATGCGCCGTCGCTGATCTGGCAGCAGGAAGTGCAGGCGGGTGTCGCCGGCACGCTCGAGGGCCTCGAGGTGTTCATGAGCGGCAACTCCGGGTCGACGTTCGAGGTTCGCATCCGCGCAGGCGCCGGCTGGAACACGAGCCCGATCCTCTTTCAGACCGTCGTGACGCAGACGAGCTCCGGCGTCGTGCCCGTCTTCATCAACACCTCGGCGGCCAACATCACGCTGCCCGTGGGCGGACTGTTCGTGTTCGAGGTTCAAGGCAACGGCTCGGGTGGCGGGATCTCCGGCAGCTACGTGAACCCCACGAGCGGCAGCCCCACCTACCCCAATTTCCTGTTCCTCGGCGGCCCCGGCTGCTTCGCCGACTGCGGCTGGCGCCTCGCGTTCCGCAGCTACATGCTCACGGGTCCCGCGGCGCCGAACAGCTACTGCACGGCGGGCACGACGACCAACGGCTGCGAGGCCGAGATCAGCGCCAACGCCAACCCGAGCGTCACCGGCACGGGCTCGTGCCAGATCACGATCAACGACGTGGAGGGCCAGAAGTCCGGCATCGTGTTCTACGGTCTCGGCGCGCTGCCGCAGCCCTGATGCGTCTCGGGCGGCTCGAGCTTCCTGTGCGTGAAGGCCCCGACCGCGCGCGCCGCCGCGCAGCTCTCCGGCGGCGCCGTCGGTTCCTGCGACGGTACGCTCACGCTCGACTGGAACGCCTTCCAGGCCGCCAACCCCGGCTCCCTCGGCTCGCCCTTCACCGTCGGCCAGAAGGTCTACGTGCAAGGCTGGTTCAGAGATCCGCCGGCCTGCAAGGCCACGAGCCTCTCCGACGCGCTCGAAATGACGTACGTGCCCTGATTTCAGGCCCACGATTCGCTCCGGGGCCGGTCACCGCGTGCGGTGACCGGCCCCGATTCTTTCCTGCATGCCCCCGTCCATCCAGGGACAGACCTCCCGAATTCGCCCCTTGCGGCCCGAACGGACTGGGGTAGCGTTGAACCCGTCGCCGCGACCTTCCCGGTCGGAGCGGCCGTGACCTCGCGGTCGCACAGCGGCGTTTCTTCACGTTCCCGACAGAAGAAGGAGTTCCCGCATGACTCGCTACGAAGACTCGCTACGAAGACTCGCTACGAAGACTCGCTGCACAGGCCAGGCGCGCGCTGCTGAGTGCGGCGCTCGCGGTGCTGGCTCTCACCGCTCTCACCAACCAGCAAGCCGCCGCCCAGATCACGAAGATCGAGGTGTGGGTGGACCCGGTCAACGGAGTTGATCCGAGTGCTGGTTCGACCACCGCCCAGCAGTTCCTCTGGATCAATGATCCGAATTACATGTTCAAGACAATGCAACGCGCCATTGACGTTGCACATCACTACCTGAGGTCGAATTACGACCCGGCCAACAACCCGAACGAGCACGCGATCGTCTGGGCACTGCCGGGGCTCTACGGCCCATGGGGCGCCAACTCCAGCGGCGACCCGCTGTCGATCTACATGCGCGACCGAGTACACGTGCAAGGCATGGGAGCTCGGCGTTGTGTCATTCGGGGGCGCACGGCGCCGGCGGCCAATCCCACGCACCTTCAGCACTTCTGGCCCAACAGCCCCGAGGGACAGCCGCCTCCGTCGAACCCGAACGGAGCGGTGCCCACGGACATTCAAGTGCTGGTGTCGTTCGAGCTCAGCCATCCGCGTGACTTCGGTCCGGCCCAGACCCCCTACGCCAACGTCTCCGCCCCGTGGCTCGATGGTTCTTGCGGTGGCGACACCGCCGAGGTCTTCGACGGTTTCTGTCTCCAGAGTGGCGACCTGCAAATTCTGGTCTCCGACGCGCCCGAATACGACAAGCCCGTCGAGCGCGTCGGTCGCATCAGCAACTGCATCTTCGACATGCGGCACTCGTTCAACGTTCCCGACCCGGACAACCCCGGCAATGCTGGTGACCCGGGGCAGAACGTCGCGCCCATCACCTTGGCGGGACCTTGGATCGGGATCATGCTGCACAAGCGGTACTACCAACCCGCGGCCGGAGTGCTGGGTGGCTACAGGGACCAGCCCTTCCTGATCGCGCACAACACTTTCATCATGGCGCAATGGGGCTTCACCTCGCCGACGGCGGAGAACCCCGGGTGGTACCGGTACGCCCGCAAGGGAGCGGTCGCCATCATCGACGTCACCGATCCAATGTGCGGCCCGGGCGGCGATCCCAACCAGATCCTGCGAGGCGTCGGCCACGCCGGCATCATGGGAAACCTGTTCCGGACGGGGGACGACGAACCGAACGGCTCGAACATCGGGTGGCAGCACCGTCCCCTGCTGGGCATCGACCGGGGAGACACCCTGTTCGAAAGCACTCCTGGGAATTTCATCCCGACGAACGCCTTCAACCCGGTCCTCGTGGACCAGCTCAACGGCAACAACTACTTCTACTCGGCACCCGTCGTCACGCCGACGTTGGTCTATCAGGACGAGTGCACCGGCCTGTGGAACAGCCACTCGAACGTGTCGACGCCGGCCACCCAGTGCATCGACCTCACCTTCCCGCCGGCCTTCTCGACGGGCTGGCCTCTTGAGGCCGTGGCGATCTGGCGCGGGCGCCAGTCCGCTCCCGCAGGTTTCGACCCCTGCTTCGTAGGCGAGTACATCTGCGCTCGGTACACGCAGTACCCAGGCCGAATGGACTACTTCGACTACGCCGACTGGAGGCTGCTGCCCGGCTCGCCCATGGAGGACGCGGCCTACCCGATCTCGAATGTCGAGGACATCTCGAGCCTCGCGTCGCAAGCGGGGATGCGGTTCGACCCCGCGGCGATCCGCGATCTTTCGCTGTTCACGAAGTGGGACGGCGAGCACTGGGGCAACCCGCGCTGGGTCGGCGCCGCGACCGACATCGGGTTCGACGAGCGGCACCTGATGATCTCGACGGCGAGCTGGGCCAACGATTCGAACGGCCACGGAGCGAACGCAGCGCCAGCGTTTCTGAATCCGCACATCCAGAACATCTTCAACGAGCGGCACATGATCTTCCCGACAGCGGCGGGCGGCGTGCAACTGGATGCCGCGAACATGTCCGTGCTCGTGCACCACAAGATGGAGAGCCCGAACGCGGGCCCACCGCCGGTCGTGCACGGCTGGATCAACCCGCCGCAGAGTCTGGCTCCGCCGGTGGTCGGCCCCGCCTTCCCCTTCGGCTATCGGGTCAAGTACATCCTATTCGACAACATCGGCGACCCGGGGATGCCGGGACCGTGGAGCTACACGCTGAACCAGCTCGGGAGTCTCTTCGTTTCCCAGTACCCTCCGGTTTCAAACCTCTCTTCCACGATTCCGATCTCCTTCTACGACGTACAGCAGCTCGACGATGAGTGCACAGTCCCCGGCGGTGGGTGTTACCACTCGTACTTCAATCAGCAGCCCGTTGTGCTTGAGGGCACCGCGGTAAAGCTGCGCGGGAATCTCCAAGCGGAGTTCAGGTGAATCCAAGGCCGGACGCGCCTGCGGGCCTCGGTCCGCAGGCGCAAACTCTGGACTGCACCCATCATGAGAGAGTAACCGTTCGCCGAACCCCATCTTCCCGCGCGCAGAATCGGCGGCAGCCTGTGCGGGATGCAACGACGTCGGGAGATCGGGCGGTGGCTGACGCTGCG